>NZ_JBFUGA010000014.1:0-81446 GCF_056403155.1 Methylobacterium sp. P3_A11 | reverse complement strand
GCCCGGCCCCGATCGGCCGGCCGGCAGCGCCCTGCCGCCCGGGCTCGGCCCCTGGGGCGCGCGGGTGGCGCAGGTCCACGGCCTCGTCTCGGGCCGGCCGCTGGGTGAGGTTTCGCTTCAGGATTTCCCGAGCCTCGAATACGGCGACAATTATTTCCTGGCCGATGGCTACGGCAGCTATCTCGCCCGGCTGGCCGACGGATTGCCGGTGGCTTTGGCGACCCCGGTAGAACGGATCGACTGGTCCGGCGGCCGGATCCGCGCGACCACCGCGACCGGCGTGGACCACGTCGCCCGCGCCGTGATCGTGACGGTGCCGATGATGGTCCTGCGGGACGGGCCGGTCTTCACGCCGCCGCTCCCGAACGCGGTCCGCGCCGCCATCGACGGCTTCACCACCGGGATCTACGAGCACGCGGTGCTGCACTGGCCGTCGAGCCCGTTTCGGGGCCGCGACAGGCTGGCCGCGATCCACGGCGGCCGGCGCGCGCCGCCCGGGCTGCTCACACGCATCGACGGCACGCCGTTTCACTACTACGAGCTCGATCTCCACGAGGCCGCCGCGATCGATGCCGCAGGCTCGGGCGCGGACGGCGTGCGCCGCCATGTCCGGGCGGTCCTGACCGAGCATTTCGGGGTGGGGCGGCTGCGCGACCTCACGATTCCGGCGGTCAGCCTGTGGCGTCACGACCGGTGGTCGCGCGGCTCCTGGGCGGTGGTGCCGCCCGGCCATGCGCCGGCACGGCAGGCCCTCCGCGCGTCGGTCGCCGATACGGTCTGGTTCGCCGGCGAGGCGCTGTCCCGCGAGCAATGGGGCACCGTCGGCGGCGCCTACGCGGAGGGCGTCCGCGCCGCCGAAGCCGTGGCTGCGGTCGTTGGGGACAAGGCCGCGCAGCGTATCCGCCCGGGCACAGGCTGATGCGCGCGCAGCGCGGACAGGCCTGGCGTGCTTGCCCGATCGGACCAAGACAGGCATCCCCCGGGCGACACGCGTCAGGGGGCGGCGATGGATTGGGTCGAGGGGATCGGCTACCTCGGGACGGCGCTGACCATTTCGGCGACCGCCATGAGCACGATGATCCCGTTGCGGATCATCTCGCTCTGCGCGAGCTGCGCGGTGATCACCTACGGCACCCTGATCGGCAGCATGCCGGTCGTGTTGACCGAGCTGATCCAGATGCCGTTCAACGCCTACCGGCTCTGGCAGATGATGCGCCTCGTCCGCGACGTGGAGACCGCTGCCGACGGCGACCTGTCGCTGGAGTGGTTGCGGCCCTTCGGCTCGCGGCGCCCGTTCGGTATCGGCGAGGTGGTGTTCCGCAAAGGCGATCTCGCCAACGAGATGTACTACATCGAGAGTGGGCTGTTCCGGATCCCGGAAGTCGGGATTGAGGTGCGCAAGGGCGGGATCGTTGGGGAGCTGGGCCTGCTGTCGCCCGGCAACGCCCGCACCGCCTCACTTGTCTGCGTTGAGGCGGGCCATGCCCTGTGCGTGTCATATTCCGACGTCAAGCAGCTCTATTACCAGAACCCGGAATTCGGCTTCTACTTCCTGAAGCTCACCAGCGAGCGCCTGTTCCAGAGCGGGCAGGGCGCCAAGCAGCCGGTCACCGCGGGCGACGCCCTGTAGCAGAGCAGGACGCCTCCGGGTCAGAGCATGCTGGGCAGGATGCGGTCCGGCGGCCGGTGGCCGTCCATGAAGGTCTTGATGTTGATGATCACCTTCTCGCCCATGTCGATGCGGCTCTCGTAAGTCGCCGAGCCCATATGGGGCAGCAGGACGACCTTGCCCTGGCGGGCGAGCTTCACGAGCCGCGGGCTGACGGCGGGCTCCTGCTCGAACACGTCGAGGCCGGCCGCAGAGACCTCGCCGCCCTCGATGAGACGCGCCAGGGCGTTCTCGTCGATCACCTCGCCGCGGGCGGTGTTCACCACGATGGCTTCGGGCTTGAGCAGCTTCAGGCGCCGCGCCGACAGCAGGTGATAGGTCGCGGGCGTGTGCGGGCAGTTCACCGAGACGATATCGACCCGCGCCAGCATCTGGTCGAGGGATTCCCAGTAGGTCGCGTCCAGCGCGCTCTCGATCGCCGCCGGCACCCGCCGACGGTTGTGGTAGTGGACCTGCAGGCCGAAGGCGCGGGCGCGCTTGGCGAGCGCCTGGCCGATCCGGCCCATGCCGACGATGCCGAGGCGCTTGCCGGTGATCCGCCGGCCGAGCATCCAGGTCGGCGACCAGCCGGTGGTCCACTCGTCGTCCGGGATGATGCGCGCGCCCTCGGTGACCCGGCGCGCCACCGCGAGGATCAGCGCCATGGTCATGTCGGCCGTGTCCTCGGTCAGCACGCCGGGCGTGTTGGTGACCGTGATGCCGCGCTCGAGGGCCGCGGCCACGTCGATATGGTCGACGCCGTTGCCGAAATTGGCGATCAGCCGCAGGTTCGGGCCGACCTGGGCGATCAGTCCGGCATCGATCTCGTCCGTGACGGTAGGAACCAGGACGTCGGCCTCCCGCAGGGCCGCCGCCAGGGCGTCCGGCGCGAGGGGCGCGTCTTCCGAATTGAGCCGGACGTCGAACAGCTCGCGCATCCGCGTCTCGACGGCATCCGGCAGGCGCCGCGTCACGACCACCAGCGGCTTGCGCTTCGACACGTGTCTCTCCCCGTCAGCCCTGCGGCCCTGTTTGCGGCTTACGCCCGGCGGCTCTCGTCCGGACCGCTTCCCGCAAGCGTCCGTTAACCGAACTCGGCCAGACAGGATCGGTCACGGGGCACCGGTTGCGGAGCCTGTTCCGACCCTTCGGCCTCTCTACCAGAGGTGGGCCGGAACACAATCGGAAGCGGGCTCGCTTACCGAACCCGGCCGACTTTCGACAGGCCCGGCACCCACCAGAGCCACGTCCGGATAGGGAGAGGACCATGCGCGTGTCACGCCACAGCTTCGCCGTCGCGGCGCTGCTGGCCTTCAGCCTCACGACCGGCGTCCGGGCGGCGGCGCCCGCAGGACCCGAGGCGGGCGTCGGGCCGGTGACCAAGCTGCCGCTGCCACGCTACGCGAGCCTGAAGACCGATCGCGTCAACCTCCGCGAGGGGCCGTCCAAGGATCATCGCACTCTCTGGGTGTTCCAGCGCGCCGGCCTGCCGGTCGAGATCGTGGGCGAGTTCGAGACCTGGCGCCGGATCCGCGATTCGGAAGGCACCGAAGGCTGGGTGCTGCACTCGCTCCTATCCGGTCGCCGCACTGCCATAGTCAATGCCGGTCCGGACAAAGGGGCCGAGAAGGCGGCTGTGTCGCTCCGCGCCAAGGCCGACGACGGCTCCGAGGACGAGGCCAAGCTCCAGACGGGGGTGATCGGCAGCGTCAAGAGCTGCACCGGAACATGGTGCCGCCTGATCGTCGCACTCCCGAACAAGCGCGACGTCGACGGCTACATCCGGCAGAATCGCCTCTGGGGCGTCTACCCCAACGAAGTCGTGGAATAGGAGCCGGACCCACGAACGAGAAAGGCCCGGACGAAACCGGGCCTCACCGTCAGTGTCAGCTGGACTGCGCCGGCGCCGGATCAGCTCTGGCGGCGGCCGGCCGGGCGACTGCGCCGCAGGCGGACGATCACCTCGACGCCGGCGATCTCCATGCCCTCGGGGGCCTCCGGGAGCGAATCGACCGTGATCCCGCAATCGGGCATGTCGATCACCTGGCTCTCGTCCTCCAGGTAGAAGTGGTGGTGCTCGGTCGGGTTCGTGTCGAAATATGCCTTCGACCCGTCGAGAGCGAGTTGGCGCAGCAGCCCGGCCTCGGTGAACTGGTGAAGCGTATTGTACACCGTCGCCAGGGAGACCGGCACCTTGGCGCGCATCGCCTCGTCGTAGAGCATTTCGGCGGTGAGGTGGCGGTCGCCACGGCCGAAGAGCAGCCAGCCCAGGGACAGGCGCTGCCGGGTCGGCCGCAGGCCCGCCCGACGCAGGCGGTCGCGCAGATCGGACAGCGGGCAGCCGCGGCGCGGAGTCCCGTTGGCCTCCAGCTGGGGGGCGGGGACCCGGCCGTTGAAGGCGGCCTGGAATGGCACCGGTTCGGACATCGCTGGACTGAACGCTCGACGAGGGGCCTGAAGGAACGGACGTCTCCTGAGTATATTGAAGTGGTCGGGCGGTCGCAACCCGAGCCTTGCCCGACCGCCTGGACCGCGGTTGAAGGCTTTGAAGGCGCGACGCCTCATGCTAACCCGCGCGCCAGCCGACGGGGCGAGTATTGTCGTCCGCGACGCGAAGATCGCGCACATCCGAGGAAACAGCCACCGCAATGCCGCCAGACGCCGACACACCCGCGCAGGGCGCGAACCGCCGGTCACACTATTCCTACGAAGATCTTCTGGCCTGCGGGCGCGGCGAACTCTTCGGACCGGGCAACGCGCAGCTGCCCCTGCCGCCGATGCTGATGTTCGACCGCATCACGTCCATCGCCGCGGAGGGCGGCGCCCACGGCAAGGGGCACGTGACGGCCGAGCTCGATATCCGGCCTGACCTGTGGTTCTTCCCCTGCCATTTCCAGGGTGATCCGGTGATGCCGGGCTGCCTCGGCCTGGACGCCCTCTGGCAGATGCTGGGCTTCCATCTGGGCTGGCTCGGCGCGCCGGGCCGCGGCCGCGCCCTCGGCGTCGGCGAGGTGAAGCTCGCCGGCCAGGTTCTGCCGTCGATGAAGAAGGTCGTATACAATGTCGACGTGAAGCGTGTCCGCCAGGGCAAGCTGGTTCTCGGCATCGGCGACGGCTGGCTCGAGGCCGACGGCGAGCGCGTCTATCAAGTTCAGGACATGCGGGTCGGCCTGTTCCAGAGCTGAAATCGCGCCAGTCGAACGTCCGGTTCGCGGCGAGGCCGCAACGTCGGACGGTCTCGGCGGTTGAGATTGTGTCCGCGTCACCTTAGCTGACCGGGACGCGGCCCGGGCGACCGAGGCCGCGACGGAGGTAGTGTCACCATCATGCGCCGCGTCGTCATCACCGGGATGGGTATCGTCTCGTCCATCGGCAACAACACGCAGGAGGTGCTCGCCTCCCTGCGCGAAGCCCGTTCGGGCATTTCGCGCGACGCCAGCTACGCCGAGCACGGCTTCCGCAGCCAAGTCTCGGGGGCGCCGACCCTCGATCCGGAGGGTGTCGTGGATCGGCGCGCGATGCGCTTCCACGGCGGCGGCACCGCGTGGAATCACGTGGCCATGGATCAGGCGATCCAGGATGCCGGGCTCGCGCCCGGCGACATTTCCAACGAGCGCACCGGCATCATCATGGGTTCGGGCGGACCCTCGACGCGGGTGATCGTCGAGGCCGCAGCCATTGCCCGCGAGAAGGGACCGAAGCGGATCGGCCCGTTCGCCGTGCCGAAGGCGATGTCGTCGACCGCCTCGGCGACCCTGGCGACCTGGTTCAAGATCCGGGGCGTGAACTACTCCATATCGTCGGCCTGCGCGACGTCGAACCACTGCATCGGCAACGCCACCGAGATCATCCAGGGCGGCCGGCAGGACATCATCTTCGCGGGCGGCTGCGAGGATCTCGACTGGACCCTGTCGGTGCTGTTCGACGCCATGGGCGCGATGTCGTCCAAGTTCAACGACACGCCGTCGCGGGCCTCCCGGGCCTACGACGCCAACCGTGACGGCTTCGTCATCGCGGGCGGTGCTGGCGTTCTGGTCCTCGAGGAATTGGAGCACGCCAAGGCGCGGGGCGCCCGGATTTATGGCGAGGTCGCCGGCTACGGCGCCACCTCGGACGGTCACGACATGGTGGCCCCCTCCGGCGAGGGCGCCGTGCGTTGCATGCGCCAGGCGATCGAGGGACTCAAGGGCGCGCGAATCGACTACATCAACCCGCACGCCACCTCGACGCCCGTGGGCGACGACAAGGAGATCGAGGCGATCCGCGAGGTGTTCGGCCGTGGAGACGATTGCCCGCCCATCTCGGCCACCAAGTCGCTGACCGGCCATTCCCTGGGCGCCACCGGCGTTCAGGAAGCGATCTACAGCCTGCTGATGATGAACAACGGATTCATCTGCGAGAGCGCGCATATCGAGACCCTCGATCCGGCCTTCGCCGACATGCCGATCCTGCGTGCGCGCCGGGACAATGCCCAACTCGGGCACGTGCTGACGAATTCCTTCGGCTTCGGCGGCACCAACGCGACCCTGGTCCTGAAACACGTCGACGCCTGACCGCGCCGCGGAACTGGATTTGCGCGGTCGGCGTTTACCCGATGTTGGGATTCGGTGATGGCGATGAGCACTTTCATCTTTGGAACGCTTGGCGGCCTGCTGATCGCCGGTTGCGCCGCCATCTACGCGAAGCAGGCGGTGATCGAGGATGCGCACACCCATACGGACGGGCACTTCTAAGCCAGTCCGTAATGCCGGAGTAGCCCCGCCTCGCGGCGGGGCTTTTTTTTGCCCGCCACTGACCGCGTTTGGAACGCGGGGCGAGGCGCGTTAAGGCAGCCTGACGCGTTCCGTATCGGGACGGCGGTCTGCCGCCCCCGCCTCACGGGGACGGCCTAATCGGTCAGGATGTGAGGCGGCATGACGGGTTTGATGGCAGGCAAGCGCGGCCTGATCATGGGCGTCGCGAACGATCACTCGATTGCCTGGGGCATCGCCAAGGCGCTGCACGGCCAGGGTGCGCGGCTGGCCTTCACCTATCAGGGCGAGGCGCTCGGCCGACGCGTGGCACCACTAGCCGCCAAGGTCGATTCCGACATCGTGCTGCCCTGCGACGTCGAGGACATCGCCTCCGTCGACGCGACCTTCGAGGCCCTCGACGCACGATTCGACGGCGGCCTCGATTTCGTCGTCCATGCGATCGGCTTCTCCGACAAGGCGCAACTGAAGGGGCGCTACGTCGATGTGACGACCCGTGAGAATTTCGTGCGCACGATGACGATCTCGTGCTTCTCGTTCACCGAGATCGCGCAGCGCGCGGCCAAGCGCATGACGCCGGGCGGCGCCCTGCTGACGCTGACCTACGGTGGCGCCACGCGGGTCATGCCGAATTACAACGTCATGGGTGTCGCCAAGGCGGCCCTGGAGGCGTCCGTCCGCTACCTGGCGAGCGATCTTGGCCCGGATGGGATTCGCGTCAACGCGCTCTCTGCGGGACCGATGCGGACGCTGGCGGGTGCGGGAATCGCCGACGCGCGGCTGATGTTCAACCACCAGCGCGCCCATGCGCCGCTGCGGCGCACGGTGAGCCTGGACGATGTCGGGGGCTCGGCCCTCTACCTGCTGTCGCCGCTCTCGGGCGGTGTCACCGGCGAGGTCCACTTCGTGGATGCCGGGTACAACATCATCTCGATGCCGCGCCCGGACGTGCTCCAGGCCCAGGATGAGGCCGGCGTGGTCGGAGATGCCTGACCGTGCCTCACTCCTCCGGGATCCGCCCCGGGGGGAGGGGACCGGCCGGACCGCCGTGCTCGCCGCGGACCGACCGGCGCTGACGCTCGGCGCGCACCGCCTCGGGGGAGGGTGGGGCCGAGGGATAGTTGGAGGCGAACGGATTGGGCGGCGCGCCGCGCCCGGATCCGCCGAGGAGCCGGTCGAAGAAGCCCTGCTCGGCACGGGCAGGCTGCGCGGCCATAAGGAGGGCGATGGCGAGGATCGGGCGAAGCTGCATCGTCGTCTGCGTACCGGGATCCGGTGCCGCTAGACTCACTTTCCGGCAGATTGGAGGCCGGCGGGCAGGTCACCTGGAACCGCGGGGCCTCCGGCGGGTTCGCGGTCATCGAAGAGGGCGCGTACAGGAGGCGTGATGTCCGAGGTTACCTATCGCATCGTCGAACACGACGGCGGCTTCGCCTACAAGGTCGGCGACGTGTTCTCCGAGACCTACCCGAGCCGCGAGGCGGCGCTGCAGGCGGCCCAGGCCGCGGCGGCCGAGCAGCAGGTGCCCGGCTCGACCGAGGGCATCCGCTACCAGGACAAGGCCGGCGGCTGGCACGACGAGACCGCGCAGGGCAGCGATCGGCCCCGCGCCCGGGTCGTGGAGTAGTCGGCCCGGACGTCATGGGCATGGGTGGTCCGGCGCATCGACGGGGACGGCGATGGCACGCCCTCGGCGGGTGACGCCGGCTGCGCCCGCCGAGGCGCCGATCCGGCCAAAGGGCGCGCGCCGCACGACCCCGTCGCCCGAGACGCTCGCGGCACTCGGTCCCGACCGTCTCATCGGGCTGATCCTTGGTGAGACGGCACGCAATCCCACGTTCAAGAAGCTGGTCAGCGCGGCCCTTGCCGCTCTACAGGGACCGGATGCCGTCGCGGCGATCGTCGACCGGCGTCTCACGGCCCTGGAGGGGGCTCAGGGCTTCATCGACTGGCAGAAGCGTCGATCGTTCGCGGCCGATCTCAACGCTACCGTCACGGTGATCCTCGACGAGTTGCGACCCCTCGACCCGGGGGCGGCCCTCGACCGGCTCCTGCGCTTCCTCGACGCGGCCGACGCGGTGCTCAATCGCGTGGACGACAGCACCGGCGCAGTCCAGGGGGTGTTCGAGCGCGCCTCCGACGCCGTCGTGGCGATGACGGGCTCGTTGCCGCCAGACGATGCCGTACGGGTCGCGGCGAGCCTCGTCGCACGCTGCGCGTCGGAACCGCTCGGTCCGCATGCGGCCGTGCTTGGAGACATGATCCCGTCCCTGCCCGAAGAGGCGCTCGGCGCGGTTGACCAGCGGCTCGCCGCAACGGACGCCGCGCAGGCGACGGACTGCGATCTCGACCGGGGGGCGACCCATCACCGTCGGGCGGGCCTCGTCCAGATCCTGCGTCTGCGGCAAGCCATCGCCGACCGGCGTGGCGATGTGGACGCGTACATCGCCCTCGAAGGCGCGCTGCTACCCGGCCGCGAGAGCCGTGCGGAGATCGCCCGGCGGCTACTCGACGCCGGGCGGCCAGGCGAGGCGCTGGACTGGATCCGGCGCCCGCAGGAACCGGGATCGCGCATCGCCACCCGGGCCGACCTGATCGCGGGGTTCGACCCCCGCGGACCCGATCGGGCGCGGCAAGCGCTGGAGATCGAGATCCTCGACACCCTCGGACGGGCCGATGAGGCGCAGGCCCTGCGCTGGGCGCGATTCGAGCGCGATCTCGACGCGCCGATGCTGCGGACCTACCTGGCCAAGCTTCCGGATTTCGAGGACGAGGAGGCGCTCCAGCGCGCCCTCGACTGGGCCGACGCGTTCCCGCAACCGCACCGGGCGCTCGCCTTCCTGGTCGGGTGGCCGGACCTGAACCGCGCCGCAGGGCTCGTGACCGCGCGCCCGCAGATCTGGCAGGGCGACCAGTACGCCGTGCTGGCGCCGGCCGCCGAGGCGCTGAGCCAGGACCACCCGGTCGCCGCCACGATCCTGTACCGGCGCCTGCTGGACGACATCCTGGAATCCGGTCGCAGCGCCGCCTATCCGCACGGGGCACGCTACCTCGCGGAACTCGATGGCCTGGCGGGCCGCCTCGCCGCGGGCGACGTCACCCCCGATCCGCAGACCTATCGCCACGATCTGCGGCGCATGCACGGACGCAAGCATGCGTTCTGGGGATCGGTCAGGGACTGAAGCGGCTAGGCGCGATCAGGTCAGTCTTCGACCACGATGGCGTCAACGCGATCCGGATAGAACGCCACATGCTCCCGGATCGCCGCGACGGCGGGGAAGGGGTCCCCGTAGCTCCAGACCGCGTCCGGCCGCCGGGTCCCATCGACGACGAGGTCGAAATAGTGGGCATCACCCTTGTACGGGCAATGGCTTGACCGCTGTGAGGCGACGAAGCAGCTGGATCGGATGTCGCTCCTCGGGACGTAGAAGACGGGTGGATAGTCCGCTTCCTGAAGGCGCAGCGCGTTGCGGGTATCGGCGACCGGCACGCCTGAGACGACGACGCGGACGCGGCGCGCCTCCGGCGCGATCGTGATCGGATGATCCGGTCCAGGCACCTTCATGACACTCCCCCCTCACCGGGCCTCAGTTCGATGGTTCCGAGTGCATCCGCGAGCCGCGTCTGCGCCGTACCGGGCCTGAGCGGCTTCTGCTGAGTCTCGTGCGGGACCCAACCCGAAAGCCATAGCACCTCGAAGGTCGCCCGCACCCGTCCATCCGGATCCGAGAACCGTTCGGCGTAGATTTCGGCCGTCCGCAGGAGGGTCGCCCGCCGCAGCGGCGTCCGCCGACGCTCGACGAGCACGTTGGTCATGCCCATCGCGCGCAGATCGCGCAGGAGACCGAACGGGTCCGCGTAGCGCACCGTCAGCGTGTCGGTGTCGGCCACCGGCAGCGCGAAACCCGCCCGTTGCAGCAGGGCGCCGGCCTCGCGGACGGCGGCGAATGGAGCCACCCGGGGGCTGATCCCGCCTTCGACCTCGCTCTCGGCCTGGGCGAAGCTCTGACGCAGCTCGGTGAGCGTCGCACCACCCAGCAGGCAGCCCAGGAACAACCCATCCGCCCGCAGGGCACGGCGCAGCTGGATAAGCGAGCCCGGCAGGTCGTTCACGGCCTGCAAGGCCAGGAGCGAGACGGCGAGATCCAGGCTTCCCGGCGCGAGCGGAAGCACCTCCGGGTCGCCGACGATCACGGCGCCGCCCGGCTCCGGAAGTGCCGCGAGGCGGAGATGCCGCGCCTCCGGATATCGGGCGGCGAGCATCCGGGCGGCCACCGGTGCCGGCGTGGCGAGGTCCAGGACCGCCGTGAAGCTGCGCAGGACCGCCCCCAGGCGGTCGTCCAGGTCCTCGGCGAGGCGATCGAGGAGGAAGCCCGGATAGCCAATCCGCCCGGCGCGGGCGAGGCGGCGCCGGGCGAGGCTCGTGTCGAACAGGGCGGCGGGAGAATCCATCGTGGCTGAGATGGCATCTGGGGACGCGTCGCGCCACCTCTCGCGCCCGCCCGCATGGTCCGCGCGCACGGAACCGTGAGCTGCGCTATGGTGATGGAACGACTCGGCAGCGTCGCTGTTCCTGCTGCAACCGGCCTTACGGCCGAGATTCCTCATGGAGCACACATCATGAAGCGCATGCTCGTCGGGGCCGCCGTGGCCCTCACCACCCTGGCTGCCGCGGGCGGCGCCGAGGCGAAGGGCTGCATCAAGGGCGCCATCGTAGGCGGCATCGCCGGCCACTATGCCGGTCATCACGGCCTTATGGGTGCCGCCGCCGGCTGCGCCATCGGCCGCCACCGCGCAAATTCCCGTGACCGCCAGGTGGAACAGCAGCAGATGGCGCCGCAGGCACGTCCCGTCTCCGCGCGCTGAGCGCGCCGGTCACTGGGATCCCGTTCCCCGCATGACGGCCTTGCACGCCGTCGCAACGGCCCTGCGCGGTCTGCCGCGCGGGGTTCTGTCGCTGATCTACCCGCCCACTTGCGCGGGCTGCGGCAGCGCCACCGCCGATCCTGGCGCCCTGTGCCCGGCCTGCTGGTCAGGCCTGCGCCTGATCGACGAGCCGGTCTGCCAGCGCTATGGCACGCCGTTCGCCGTCGATCTCGGCGTCGGCCCGCTGCTGTCACCGCGGGCGATCGCCGAACCTCCGGTCTTCGGGCGTGCCCGGGCCGTCGCCCTCTATGATGCCGGGGCGCGCCGCCTCGTCCACCGTCTGAAATACGAGGATCGGCTCGATCTGGCCCAGGGGATGGCGCGGATGATGGCCGCGAGCGGGCGGACACTGATCGCAGACGCCGAATGTATGGTCCCGGTGCCGCTCCACCGGGGACGTCTGTGGCGCCGTCGGTTCAACCAATCGGCCCTGCTGGCCCGAGCGATCGCCGCTTCGGCGGGCTTACCCATCGTTCCGACGGCACTGATACGCGTACGAGCGACGCGGTCGCAGGTCGGGTTGAGCCGCGCGGCGCGGGCCGAGAACCTCAGCGGCGCCTTCCGGGTGGCAGCTGCCGAGCAGCATCGGATCCGCGGGCGGCGGGTTCTGCTGGTCGATGACGTCGTCACCACGGGCGCAACCGGCAATGCGGCCGCCCGGGCGCTGCTGCGCGGCGGCGCCGCGTCGGTCGATCTGCTCACCTTCGCGCTGGTCGGCGACGCCACGGGGTGAGCCGCGCCGTCAGCTGGGCGCTGGGTTCCGGTTGGAAAAGCGCGCCGCCAGGGAGAAGTCGAAGGCTTCCGCGATCCCCTCGTACCACAGCGAGAACGGCGTCGGGTGCGCGAGATGCACGGCGCCTTCGACCTCGCCGCCCGTGTGCTGGAGCGCGGCCCCGTGACGGGCGGCGAGCCGCAGCATCGGACCATTGCCCGACAGGCAGCGGACGTGCAGGTCGATCACGCCGCGATGGCGCGCCGCGCGGGCGATCCGGGCGAACAGGTCGGCGCCGAGCCCGCGCCTGCGGAACGGGCGCTCCACCGCGAACGCAGCCTCGGCATGCGGACCGAGGACGCACCGCGATACGCTCGGACCCATCGGCCGCAATTCGCCGAGCCCACGTATCACGCCATCCGCGAAGGCGCCGTACATCACGCCCTCAGCGATCAAAGCGCGCGCGGCATAGGCCCTGACACCGGCCTCGCTGACATTGCCCATGAAGCGGCTTGCCCGGGTCTCCGGATCCAGCCGCAGGAAGTAGTCCAGCACCGCGTCGCGATCCGCCTGCCACAGGCGCCGGATGCTGTGGGCGGGCACATCGGGGGCTTGTCTCGCCATGATGAAGCTCCGGTTCGTGCGCGCTGCCGCGCGGATTGGTCCGGACGCTCCTCCCCAGGACGAGGACGATGTCGCACTGCGCCAGACGTTGTGCAATGCAGCGCGATGCACGGGTGCCCCTCTGTGAAGCCACCTTGTGAGCGGGCTATGGGACGCTTCAACGCGGCTGTTTGCCCCCGGACTTGATTCAGGCCGAGCTTGCGCGGCACTGGAACCGGCTCCGGGTCGTTGACCGCCGACGCGGGCGCGGGGGTGCCGCGACGAGCAGCGAGGGACCGGCGGCGTGAACGACAGATCCGGCAAGCATGTGGCCCCGTCGCCGGCGGCGCGGGCCGGCGCGATCTCGCCCGGCCCGGTCCACGAGCGCTACGAGTCGCTCATCGCCACGGGCGCCATCGAGCGCGACCCGGCTCAGGGCCACCTCGTGCGCGCCCTCGACCGGCTCGTGATGGACCTGCAGCGCCGAAAGCGCGCCAGCAAGTCCAGCGCCCTGGGCTGGCTGTTCCGGCGCAAGGACGAAGCCGAGACGATCAAGGGCCTGTACATCTGGGGCTCGGTCGGGCGCGGGAAGACCATGCTCATGGACCTTTTCCATGAATCGGCCCCGGAGCCGAAGCGGCGAGTACATTTCCATGGCTTCCTGGCGGACGCCCACGAGCGCATCCACGCCTACCGTCAGGCCCTCAAGGCCGGGACCGTGAAGGGCGACGACCCGATCGGCCCCGTGGCCGACCAGCTCGCCGACGAGGCGACCCTGTTGTGCTTCGACGAATTCACCGTCACCGACATCGCCGACGCGATGATCCTGGGCCGCCTGTTCGGTCACCTGTTCCGGCGGGGCGTCACCGTGGTGGCGACCTCGAACGTCGAACCTGACCGGCTCTACGAAGGCGGCCTGAACCGGGCGCTGTTCCTGCCCTTCGTGGCGACCCTGACGGACAGGGTGGATGTCGTGCGGCTCGACTCCCGGACCGACTTCCGGCTCGAGAAGCTCGGAGGCGCAGCGGTCTATCACGTCCCGGCCGATGCGGCGGCGCGCGCGGCACTCGATGCAGCCTTCAAGGGACTAACCGGCAAGGCGCGGGGCCTCCCGACGACGGTCACGGTTCACGGCCGGGCGGTAGAGGTCCCGGAGCAGTCCAACGGTGTCGCCCGTTTCGATTTCGACGATCTCTGCCGAAAGCCCCTGGGCGCCTCGGACTACATGGCGCTGGCTCGGGCCTACCACACGGTGATCCTGGACGGGATCCCAGTGATGGGGGAGGCGGACCGGAACGAGGCCAAGCGCTTCATCACGCTGATCGACACCCTCTACGACCGGCACGTGAAGCTCGTCGCCTCCGCGGCCGCCGAAGCGCCGGATCTCTACACCGCCGAGACCGGTCGCGAGGCCTTCGAGTTCGACCGGACTGTCTCGCGTCTCATCGAGATGCGGTCGCGGGACTATCTCGCCCAGCCGCACGGCCGGCCCGATTCCGAGGCCTCGGGCGCCAGCACCGGGCTGGTGGAAACGTGAGCGCCCAGGCACGCACCGGGTCGATCTTCGGCCTGCGTCGGCGCAATTGGCGCGGCGCCGGGCCGCTGAGCTGGCTCCTGGGCTCCCCCGCCGCCTTCGTCCTGCTGGTCGTCGCCCTGGGTGCCGGGACGGCGAACTACGTCGCGGGCGAGGCCGACCGGACGGCGACCGCCCGGGCAAACGCCACTGTCGCGGGGGTCGAGCGGCTGATTTCCGAGGTCAAGGACCTGGAGACGGGCGAGCGCGGCTTCGTGCTGGTCGGCAGYGAGGATTACCTGACCCCGTACACGACCGCGCTCAACAGGATCGAGACCGACCTCGCGGGCCTCGGCGCGGCTGCGCAGGAGCCTGTGCGCGCCGGCGGTCCGTCTCTCGCCGGTCTGATCGCGCAGAAGCGGGACTTCGCGGCCCGGGTCGTGGCGGCGCGGCGCAACGAGGGCTTCGATCCCGCCATCGACCTCGTCCGCACCGGCGAGGGCAAGCGCCTCATGGACGCGATCCGAACGGAAGCCGCCGCCCGTCAGACCGCGACCACGGATCAGCTTGGGGTTCTGCAGGCGCGCGAGCATTGGCGCGGGCTCCTGCTGTTCCTGCTCTCCGGAGCGGCGGCCCTCGGGGCGATCGTCCTGCTCGCCCGGCTGGCCCTGGTGCGGCGCCAGGAATCCTTGCGCATGTCGCGGCTCCTCGACGGCGTCCTCGCCAACGCGCCGGTGGGCCTCGGCTTCCTCGACCGCGCGTTGAACATCCGGCACATGAACCGGGCGCTCGCCACCATGAGCGAGCGCGGCTTCGGGGCCGATCTGGGCGCGCCGATCTGGGCGATGCTCCCGACCCTGCGGGAGGAACTCAGCACGAAGCTCGCCGCGGCGCTCCGGGAAGGCCTGGTCTCCCCGGACGTCCCGGTGGCCGTGCCGACCCCCTCGGCCCCGGGGGGCGTGCGACATTTCTCGATGAGCTTCTATCCGCTCCGGGGCGACGACGCCGGCGAAGCCGACGACAGCGTGGAAGGCGTGGGCCTCGTCGTGGTCGACGAGACCATTCGCCATCTCGCGGAGGCCCGGCTGCGCCGGAGCGAGGAGCGCTTCCGATCGCTGATCGAGGCCAGTGCGGCGATCGTCTGGACCGCCAATCCGGAGGGAAGCCTGCACCGCCGTCAGGTCGCCTGGAGCCGCTTCACCGGACAGGATGAGGCCGCCTATGCGGGACTCGGCTTCCTGGACGCGGTCCATCCCGAGGACCGCCAGCACACCCTGGACGCATGGTCCCGCGCGCTGACCAGCCGCGAGCCCTACGCCACGGAGCACCGGATTCGGGCGGCCTCCGGGGCGTACCGGCACATGAGCGTGCGCGCCGTCCCGATCCTCGAAACCGACGGGACCCTGCGGGAATGGGTCGGGACCCACACCGACATCACCGAGCGCAAGGAAGCGGAGGCTGCGATCGAGGCGGCGCGCGCGGCCGCCGAAGCCGCCAACGCGGCCAAGAGCCAGTTCCTCGCTAACATGAGCCACGAGCTGCGCACCCCGCTCTCCGCGGTCATCGGCTACGCCGAGATGGTGCAGGAAGAGCTCGAGGATCTCGGCGAGGCCGACCTCGTCGCCGATATGCGGAAGATCGAGACCAATGCCCGCCACCTCCTCGGCCTGATCAACGACGTGCTCGACATCTCCAAGATCGAGGCCGACCGGGTCGAGGTCTACGCGGAGGATTTCGACGTCGCCACCGTGGTGCGGGAGGTCGCCGTCACGGTCGAGGGGCTGATCGCCAAGAAGGGCAACGCCCTGGAGCTGGCGCTCGAGGACGATCTGGGCACCGCCCACACCGACGTCACGAAGCTGCGCCAGTGCCTGATCAACCTCCTGAGTAACGCCGCGAAATTCACCAAGGACGGCCGGATCACCCTGTCGGTCGTCCGCATCGGCGGGGCGTTGCGGTTCTCCGTCTCCGATACCGGCATCGGCATGACGCAGGAGCAGGTGGGCCGGCTGTTCGAGCGGTTCACCCAGGCCGACGCGTCGACCACGCGGCGCTTCGGCGGGACCGGGCTCGGGCTCGCGATCACCCGGGCCTTCGCGGAGATGCTGGGCGGCGCGATCGCCGTGGAGAGCCGCGAGGGGGCGGGCACCACCTTCACGCTGACGCTCCCGGACCGTTTCGCGGGGGACAGATCGGACGAGGCGGATGCGACCGTCGCGCCAGCTGGGGACCGCAGGCCGATCCTGGTGGTCGACGACGACGCGGCCACCCGGGATCTGCTCGCCCGATTCCTGGAGCGGGAGGGCTTCCCGGTCGCGGTCGCGGAGGACGGGCGGCGGGGCCTCGAACTCGCCCGCAGCCTGCGACCGCGGGCCGTGCTCCTCGACGTCACCATGCCGCAGATGGACGGCTGGGCGGTCCTGCGCGCGTTGCGCGCCGATCCGGAGATCGGCGCGACGCCGATCGTGATGGTCACGGTGCTCGACGAGCAGAACCTCGCGTTTTCCCTCGGCGCCACCGATTACCTGCAGAAGCCGATCGATTGGGGCAGCCTGCGGCAGATCGTCGATCGCTTCCGGCCGGTCGCGGGGGACGGGTCGATCCTCGTCGTCGAGGACGAAGCCGACGTGCGGGGACATCTCTGCGCCTATCTCGCGCGCGAGGGCTTTCCCGTGCGCGAGGCCGAGAACGGGCTGCACGCCCTCGCTTTCGTCGAGGCGGAGCGGCCGTGCCTCATCCTCCTCGATCTGATGATGCCCGAGATGGACGGCTTCGCCTTCCTGCGGGCGCTCCGGGCGCGGGAGGAGTGGCGGGACGTGCCCGTGGTGGTTCTCACCGCCAAGGACATCACGGCCGAGGATCGGCGGCGTTTGGCCGGGCAGGCCGACCGGGTCCTCGCCAAGGGGGCGACCGGCCTCGGCGAACTCGCCCAGGCGCTTCGGGCGCTGATCCCGGCGGCGGATCAGCCCGACTGATCGAGACGCGTCGCTCCCGGGTCGGCGGCCGACCCGGCCTCACAGGCCCCGGAATGCCAGCACCAGGGCTCCGATCGCGATGCCCCACAGGGCGAGCGTCGACCAGATCGCCCGCAGACGCTCGTTCCTGGCGAAACGCTCCAGACGGCGGGCGTCGCCGGTGCCGGCCTCGTCGAGGCGGACCAGCACGCGCTTGAGCCGCTGGGCGAGGTCGGGAATGTCGCTGACCACATCGGAGACGACCCGCAGAGCCTCCAGGCCGCTCTGCGCCCGGCCCACCGGACCCATGTTGCGGGCGATCCAGGTGCGCACGACCGGCTCGGCGGTGGTCCACATGTCGAGCCGGGGATCGAGGGAACGGGCGACACCCTCGACCACCACCATGGTCTTCTGGAGCATCACCAGTTCCGTCCGGGTGCTCATGTCGAACAGGGCCGTGACGTCGAACAGGAGCGTCAGCACCTTGGCCATCGAGATCTCGTCGGCCCGGCGCTGGTGGATCGGCTCGCCGATCGCGCGGATCGCCTGAGCGAAATCCTCCACGGAATGGTGGGCCGGCACGTAGCCCGCCTCGAAATGCACCTTCGCCACGCGGCGATAGTCACGCAGGATGAATCCGAGCAGGATCTCGGCGAGGAACCGGCGCTCGTTCTGGCCGAGCCGGCCCATGATGCCGAAATCCACCGCCACCAGCCGGCCTTCGGCATCGACCATCAGGTTGCCCTGGTGCATGTCGGCGTGGAAGAAGCCGTCGCGGATCGCGTGCCGCAGGAAGCTCTGGATGACGGTCCGCCCGATCGTCTGCGGATCGTGCCCCGCGGCGGCGAGTTCGGCCGCACTGTGGAGGCGGGTCCCGTCGATCCATTCCGCCGACAGCACCTCGCGGGCGGTCAGCTCCCATTCGGGTCTCGGGACGCGGAAGTCGGCATCGTCCCGGGTGTTTTCGGCGAGTTCCGATGCCGCCGCCGCCTCCAGGCGGAAATCCATCTCCATCAGCACGGAGCGGGCGAGGATCTCGACCACTTCGCGGGGGCGCAACCGCTCGGCCTGTGGGGACAGGGCGTGCACCACCCGGGCCATGAAGCGCATGACCTCGAGATCGCGCATGAACCGCTCGCGCACGCCCGGCCGCATCACCTTGACGGCAAGGGCGCGCTGCGTGCCGTCAGGATCCTGCACGATCGCCTTGTGGACCTGCGCGATGGAGGCGGCCGCGATCGGCTCGCTGAACGACACGAACAGCGCGCTCACTGGCTTGCCAAGCGCGGCCTCGACGGTCCGAACCGCGACCGCCTGCGGGAAGGGCGGCACTCGATCCTGCAGCTTCTCCAGATCGAAGGCTGCCCGCACGCCGACGATGTCCGGTCGGGTCGCCAGGAACTGCCCGAACTTCACGTAGGACGGTCCGAGGCGGGTCATCGCCGCCGAGAGCCGGGCGGCCCCGTCGTCGAGACCCGGCCGCTCCAGGGTGCGGCCGATCCTGAGTGCAAGGCGCAGGTGCGGCGGCAGTTCCGATGGGTCCGCGAAGGCGAGCGCGCCCTCGCGAGCCAGCACGAAGCCGACCCGCGCCCCGCGAAACAGGTTGATCGCGGCGCCGATCATGAGCGCGTTGTCCCGCCCGCCTCTGCGGGAAAGGGAAGCCCCTGCGTCGGCAGGACTCGGGAGAAGCGGGCGACGGTGGCGGAGGAGGCAGCGGCCTTCCCGCCCCGCGCGACCGCGGACGCGGCGGTGCTACCTCCTCCCACCCCGATGCACAGGATATCGTCCCCCGCGAAGGGGGGAGGGAGGTCGCGCGCGTGGGGCAAGATCAGGAGACTTTCCAACCCGAATGGATCGCCACGATCCCGCCCGAGAGCGGCCGATCGGTGACGTGGCGGAAGCCGGCGCGCTCGATCATTCCCGCGAATGCGCCGCGAGTCGGGAACTTCCGGATGGATTCCACGAGGTATCGGTAGGATTCCGCATCACCGGCCACCCGGGCGCCGATGCGCGGGATCACATTGAAGGAATAGGCGTCGTAGATCCGGTCGAGCAGCGGGATGTCGACGGCGGAGAATTCGAGGCAGAGGAACCGCCCACCGGGCTTCAGCACCCGCCGCGCCTCGGCGAGCGCTACGTCGATCCGCGGCACGTTCCGGATGCCGAAGGCGATCGTGTAGGCGTCGAACGAGGCGTCGGGAAGCGGCAGCGTCTCGGCGTTCGCGGTGACGAAGGCGATCCGGTCACCGGCCTCGTCGACCTCCCGCTCCCGAGCCCGCTCGGCGCCGACCCGCAGCATCGATTCGTTGATGTCGAGGACCGTCACCCGGGTCCGCGGGCCGCCCGCGGCCAGCACCCGGAAGGCGACGTCGCCGGTGCCACCGGCCACGTCGAGATGCGCGAAGGGCCGGTTCCGTGGCGGCCGCAGCATCGAGACGAGCTGCGCCTTCCAGGCCCGATGCAGGCCCGCCGACATCAGGTCGTTCATGATGTCGTAGCGGCGGGCGACCGAGTGGAAGACGCTGTCCACGCGCCCCTGCTTCTCGTCGAGCGCCACGCGCTCGAAGCCGAAATCCGCGCTCGCGCGCTCAGACGCCCCGTCTCCGGCCTTCATGACGCTCCCAATCCTCGATGGGCGCGTCATAGCGAAGGTCGAGCCCGACCGCCATGCGTCGAAACACGCGGCTGGGGATCGGCCCCGATGCTGCGACGCGCCGAAGTCGTGCCTCAGCCGACCCGTGCGCGGAGGGCGTCGGAGACCGCCGACGCCATGGCGCGGGTTCCCATCGGGTTCGCGCCCGCGGCGGCGATGTCGGCGGTGCGCGCGCCGCCCGCGAGGGCGTCCGTGATGGCGCCGTCCAGGGCGTCGGCGGCGTCGCCGAGCCCGAAGGAGTAGCGCAGGCACATGGCAAGCGAGCCGATCATGGCGATCGGGTTGGCCTTGTCCTGGCCGGCGATGTCGGGGGCCGAGCCGTGAACCGGCTCATAGAGCGCGCGGCGCAGGCCGCTCGCGTCGACCGCGCCGAGGGACGCCGAGGGCAGCATTCCGAGGGAGCCGGTCAGCATGGCGGCGATGTCGGACAGGACGTCGCCGAACAGGTTGTCGGTCACCAGCACGTCGAACTGCTTCGGCCGGCGCACCAGCTGCATGGCGCAGTTGTCGGCCAGGATGTGCTCCAGCTCGATCTGCGCATAGTGCTCGGCGTGGACCTTGGTGACGACCTCCTTCCAGAGGACGCCGGACTTCATCACGTTGTGCTTCTCGGCCGAGGCGACCCGGCCCGAGCGCTTGCCGGCGAGGTCAAAGGCCACGTGGGCGATCCGCTCGATCTCGGCCGTCGTGTAGACCTGGGTGTCGACCGCGCGCTTGGAGCCGTCCTCCAGGGTGGTGATCTCCTTCGGCTCGCCGAAATAGACGCCGCCGGTGAGTTCCCGGACGATCATGATGTCGAGGCCCTCGACCAGCTCGCGCTTCAGCGCCGAGGCCTCGGCGAGCGCCGGGTAGCAGATCGCCGGGCGCAGGTTGGCGAACAGGTCGAGTTCCTTGCGCAGGCGCAGCAGGCCGGCCTCGGGGCGGTTCTCGTAGGCGACGCTCGCCCATTTCGGACCGCCGACGGCGCCGAGCAGGATCGCGTCGGCAGCCTTGGCGCGCGCCAGCGTCTCGTCCGCGAGGGGGCGGCCGTGGGCGTCGATCGCGCAGCCGCCGACGAGGTCGGTCTCGATCTCGAAGGTGGCGAGGCCGGTATCCTTGAGCGTATCGAGCACGACCTGCATGCCGCCGGCGACTTCCGGGCCGATCCCGTCGCCGGGGAGGAGCAGGAGCTTGTAGCTGGCCATGACGGTCTCGCGGGTTTGTCTCGACGTGCCGGCGGGCTTTATCGAGGGCAGACCGTCATTGGCAAGGCGCTCGGGCAAGAGGCTTCTGGCGAGGCGCTTGGGCAAGGCGCCCGCGAGCCCGTCGGGGCGGGCCGCGCCCCGGATCAGAGGAACGCGACCTTGCCGGTGGCGATCTCGTAGTAGCCGCCCACGACCTTCACCCGCCCAGCGGCGACGGCCTCCGCGAGGATCGGCCCCGCCTGCTCCAGCCGCCTGACGGTGTGACGGACGTTCTGGGCGATGGCCTCGGCGAGGGGATCCGGCGCCCGCGCCTTCTCGGCCAGATCGACCGCCGGGCGGATCGCATCGATCAGCGCCGGCAGATGGCCGGGAAGCACGGCGTTGGTCTTCATGGCGTCGATCGTGGCCTTCACGGCCCCGCAATCGGAATGGCCGAGGACGAGGATCAGCGGGGCGCCCAGAACCGACACGCCGTATTCGAGGCTGGCGAGGCCGTCGGTGTTCACGAAGTTGCCGGCGACACGGACGACGAAGAGATCGCCCGGTCCCTGGTCGAAGATGAAGTCCGGGGCGACCCGGGCATCGGCACAGCCGAGGATGCAGGCGATCGGATGCTGCGCGCCGGCCCGGGCGGCGCGACCGGCCGAGAAGTCCCGGTTGGCGGGCGCGTTGGCGGCGTAGCGGCCGTTGCCGTCTCGCAGCCGTGCCAGGGCCTCCTCGGGCGTGATGGCGCGAGACCCCGCCCCGCCGGGGGCCGCTTCGGCGCACCGGATCCGGGCGGAAGCGGCCGCCAATGTGCCGGCCGCGACGGCCGTGAGCAGGCCGCGCCGTGAGAGGAAGGCTCGATGCCGCGCGCACACGATCGATGATCCCTTCGCATTCCATGCCGGCATGGCCCGGCGGACCGCTCGTCCCGGCGGGGATAGGCCGAGCAGACCCAGTCGTAATCCGGACGGTTCTTCATCATCGAGTCCAAACTTTGCAGGAAAGACTGGACCGAATCCCGTGCGCGGGGCATCCCGGGGTCATGGGTCCGGCGGCTGCGGGGCACGAATGTTGGATGATCATTTCCGGGAGCGGATCGATCTCCTTCGATCCGAGCGAGATTTCCGCGAGGCGCTCGCCGGTTACTGTCAGGCCATGATCGATCCATCGCAGATCGTTTGGCCCAGTCACAAATTGCTCAATCAGTTCGAACGCTACCTGGTCTCGTTCATGCTGATCCACAACGACTATGCGTGGCGCCACCAGGGAGGCCCACGCCCGACACTGACGGCCCTCCAGGCGATGGTCGGACTGAGCCCCCGGCAGACGGCCGGCTTCGTGTCGGCCCTGAAGGCCGGGCGGTTCGTCACCGCGTTCGCGGATCGGTGCGATGGGCGCGTGAAGTGCCTGCGGGCCTCGCCGGCCCTGGTGACCGAGATCGGACGATCCGGGCGCCTCTTCGTCGCCGCCATGGACGCCGTCGCGCAGCGCGATCCGGGCCGCGCCGCGGGGTTGGCCGCTCCCGACCGGCTCGGCGAACTTGTCCGCCGGGCGGCGGCCCATGTGCTGCGGCACGGGGCGCTCATCGCACCGTTCCCGCGGATCCTCCATTTCGCCCGCCGGGACTGCGGCTACCCCCTGCTCGTTGCCCTGGTCGGTGCCCACTACGCCGCCACGATACCGCGGGCGCCGACGGCGGCACCGCTGAGCCTGCGCGGCCTCGCCGAGCGGCTGGACGTATCGCGGGCGCATGTCGGAAATCTGCTCGGCGAGGCGGACGCCGCCGGATGGATCCGGATCGCCGACGGCCGCCTGACCGCCTTCGACCCGACGCTGCTGCTGGAATTCGAGCGCTGGGCCGCCGGTCAGATGCTGTTCTACGACGATCTCGCGGCGGCGGTCCTCGCCGATCCGCCGGACGCCGCCGTTCCCGACTTCGCCTGCGCCTGACGGTGCGGCCGGAGGCGCGGGTCTCGCTTGTGTTCCGACCGCTCCGGGGCTACCTACGGGCAGCACCGCGCCGTGAGACCACTCCGCGCGGGTCGCCGACAGGAGAGACGAGCCTTGGCCAGAGCCGGCTCAGCGCCCGAGATCGCCCGCGCCGCCATGACGGCGCCGCGGTCGCGCGCGCGCCGCGTCGGGCTTGCTCTTCCGCTTCTGCTTACCCGCCCCTGAGGGCCGTCCGGGCGCGCGCCTGGGCCTTCAGGGGAGTTCTTTCATTCGCGAATCCGCCCGCGAGGGCATCACGCCGCGCCGCGCCATCACGAGCCGGGCGGCCCGCGACAGGGTAATGCCATGACCACGACCAACACCGCCTCCGCCCGCGACCGGATCCTGATCTTCGACACCACGCTCCGTGACGGCGAGCAGTGCCCCGGCGCCACCATGACCTTCGACGAGAAGCTCGCGGTCGCGGAGCTGCTCGACACGATGGGCGTCGACATCATCGAGGCCGGCTTCCCGATCGCCTCCAACGGCGATTTCGAGGCGGTGTCTGAGATCGCCCGTCGCACCAAGCGCGCCACCATCGCGGGCCTCGCCCGCGCGATTCCCGCCGACATCGCCCGGGCCGGCGAGGCCGTGCGCCACGCCAAGCGCGCGCGGATCCACACCTTCGTGTCGACCTCGCCGATCCACCTCGCGCACCAGATGCGCAAGAGCCAGGACGAGGTCATCGAGATCATCCTGAAGACCGTGGCCCAGGCCCGCGACCTCGTCGAGGACGTGGAATGGTCGGCCATGGATGCGACGCGCACGCCCCTCGACTACCTGTGCCGCTGCGTCGAGGCCGCCATCAAGGCCGGCGCCACGACGATCAATCTCCCCGACACGGTCGGCTACGCCACGCCATCCGAGTATCGCGAGATGTTCGCGAACGTCCGCGAGCGCGTGCCGAATGCCGACAAGGCCGTGTTCTCGGTCCACTGCCACAACGACCTGGGCCTCGCCATCGCCAACTCCCTGGCGGGCATCGAGGGGGGTGCCCGGCAGGTCGAGTGCACCATCAACGGCATCGGCGAGCGGGCCGGCAACGCCGCGCTCGAGGAGATCGTGATGGCGCTGCGCACCCGCGCCGACGTGCTGCCCTACGAGACCGGCGTCGAATCGACGATGCTGACCCGCGCCTCGAAGCTCGTGAGCCACGCCACGAACTTCCCGGTGCAGTTCAACAAGGCGATCGTCGGCCGCAACGCCTTCGCGCATGAGAGCGGCATCCACCAGGACGGCATGCTCAAGAACGCCGAGACCTACGAGATCATGACCCCGGCCTCGGTGGGCCTGACCAAGACCTCCCTGGTGATGGGCAAGCATTCCGGCCGGGCGGCGTTCCGCTCCAAGCTGGAGGATCTCGGCCTGCACCTGTCCGACAACCAGTTCCAGGACGCGTTCGAGCGGTTCAAGGAACTGGCCGACCGCAAGAAGCACGTCTACGACGAGGATATCGAGGCGCTGGTCGACGAGAACCTCGCCACGGCCCACGACCGGATCCGGCTGGTCTCCCTGTCGGTGATCGCCGGCACCCGGGGACCGCAGCGCGCGACCCTGCGCATCACCGACGAGACCGGCACGCGGATCGAGGAGGCGGACGGCAACGGGCCGGTGGACGCCGTGTTCAACGCCATCACCGCCCTGGTGCCGCATCAGGCGCAGCTGGAGCTCTATCAGGTCCATGCCGTGACCGGCGGCACGGATGCGCAGGCGGAGGTGTCGGTGCGCCTGCGGGACGGCGAGCGCAGCGTCACCGCCCGCGGCGCCGATCCGGACACGCTGGTGGCGTCGGCAAAGGCGTATCTCTCGGCGCTGAACAAGCTCTCGGCCCATGCGGTGCGGGTGCATGCACAGCATGCGGCGGCAGAATGAGAAAAAGCTGCGATCGGGGGTGGACAGTCCCCGGCCGCGTTGGTATCAGCCCGCCACCCCGGACGGACTTGGTGGCCGCCGGGCGATCGCAGATGCGATCGGGCGCATAGCTCAGTTGGTAGAGCAGCTGACTCTTAATCAGCGGGTCCTAGGTTCGAACCCTAGTGCGCCCACCAATCAGTTCAAAGGCTTAGATGCAGAAATGCCCGTTTTGGGCTTTCTCGCCTGACCCGAACGTAACATCTGACGTAACAGCGCACGGCATCGCCATCCCTGGGGAGGGCGCAATCGAGTACGAGCTGCGGTTCCAGAGGTCCTTCATCATCGCGGTCGCGACATCGAACAGCTGCGACTGCGGCTAGGCGTTTCTCGAAATGGCCGCGAACTCGCCCTCGATCACGTCGCGGCGAATGGCCTTGCCGTAGCTGGCGCAGCCCTTCTTCGGGCACTGGTACTGGACGCGACCGCGAGCCTTCGAGCCTCTGGACCCTAATCCTCCCGGAAGGCCAACCCTCGCGCCGGATTGGATGCGCGGTTGACACGGCGCGGCGCTGCGATCCGCATTCACCCGGACCGTGAAGGCGGTACGGGCCGCACCCACGATGCCGCCCTTGCGGGCGGTTTCCCTCCGGCTTGCCGCCTCTCAGTCCTGACGGACCAGCGACAAGCCTGCGAGCATCGCAGGACCCATGCGTCCCTTGACGGCGCTCCGGTGCTGTCGCGCTCCGACGCTCTAAGGCCGCTGGCTTTGCGCCACGACCTTTCCGCCAAGGATCGCGCACCTTCACGCCGTCAACCGCCTTCCGCACCATCCGGGTGAATGCTGCCACCTGCGAACATGCTTGCGCTCGGACTCGTCAGCCTGGGGCCGGGATCAGCAGGGCGATCGAAGGCGGGTTCGCTCTTCCCCTCTGGGGTTCGCGGCGATCTTCGCCGGTGAGCGTGAGACTGAGTCCAATCCCACAAGGAGGCCTCCGATGCCAAACGACGGATGCTCAAAGCGGGCGCTGCCGCTCCTTGTGATCGCGACTCTCTTGCTGAATGCCCACGGGCGACAGCACCTTTGGCTATATGTCGTCTGCCAGCCGGTCGCTGCCTAGGATCGCGCTTTCCAAAAAGCGCCCGATAACGAAATCCAACGCCTTCCGCCCGACGCGGCGCTGGAACGACCGATACTGGAACGCGCTAAGTTGCGAAATCATGCGCGGGCTTGTGGAACCAGCCGAAGATGTCTTGATAAAATGGCCAGAATGGCCATAGTAAGCTCTGATTTAAACAGGGGCCGCGCCATGCATAGCATGTCGGCGAAGGACGCCAAGTACAGCTTTGGACGTTTGATCGATTTGGCTCGCGCCGAGCCAGTCATGGTCGCCAAGCATGGTCGTCCAGTCGTGGTGGTGATGTCAGTTGAGGAATACGAAAGATTGAAGAACAGCGAAGTTGGCGGCGAAGACAGGAACTTGAACAAGAGCCAGCCGGCCCATCCGGCTGGCGTCCGAAAAAACTGAGCTTTATTGATGACAACTAACAAACCCGAACGCGATCTAGAGGAGGCCTTGGTCTCAAAGCTAAAGGACCTCAAGTACGAACATCGCCCCGATATTCGAAATCGTGCGGCGCTGGAGCACAACTTCCGGAAGAAGTTCGAGAGCCTAAACCAGGTCACCCTCACCGACGGCGAATTTCAGAGGCTAGTAGACGAAATTGTCACCCCTGACGTTTTCACCGCTGCCCGAACACTTCGCGAGCGCAACAGCTTTACACGTGATGATGGGACACCGTTTAACTACACGCTCGTCAACATCAAGGACTGGTGCAAGAACACCTTCGAGGTAGTCAACCAACTTCGCATCAACACGGACAATAGCCATCATCGGTATGACGTCATTCTTCTGATTAACGGCGTTCCGGTAGTTCAGATCGAGCTCAAAACCCTCGGCATAAGCCCACGTCGTGCAATGGAGCAGATTGTAGATTACAAGAACGACCCCGGAAACGGCTATACAAAGACAATCTTGTGCTTTCTTCAGCTTTTCATTGTCAGCAACCGAGATAGGACATTCTACTTCGCGAACAACAATGCGCGCCACTTCGCCTTCAATGCCGAGGAGCGTTTCCTGCCGGTCTACGAGTTCGCCGACGTAGACAATAAAAAGATTGTTTATCTCGATAGCTTCGCCGAGACCTTTCTCGTCAAGTGTACGCTTGGCCAGACCATCAGCCGTTATATGGTCCTGGTCGCGGGCGAGCAGAAGCTTCTGATGATGCGGCCGTACCAGGTTTACGCAGTGAAGGCGATTGTCGACTCCATCGCGCAAGACTGCGGTAATGGCTACATATGGCACACTACCGGCAGCGGCAAGACGCTGACTTCGTTTAAGGCGTCAACGCTGCTGAAGGACAATCCGGATATTGAGAAATGCCTCTTCGTCGTGGACCGAAAGGACCTCGATCGGCAGACGCGCGAGGAGTTCAACAAGTTCCAGGAAGGTTGCGTCGAGGAAAATACCAACACGGCGTCCCTTGTTCGCCGCCTGGTTTCAGATGACTACTCCGACAAGGTAATCGTCTGTACGATTCAGAAGCTCGGCCTCGCGCTCGACGAGAACAGCAAGCGCAACAAGCAGCAGAAGAAGGATGGCAAGAAATCCTTCAAGGAACAGCTTGAGACCCTTCGCGACAAACGGATCGCCTTTATCTTCGACGAATGCCATCGGTCACAGTTCGGCGAAAACCACAGAGCGATTAAGGAATTCTTCCCACGGGCGCAGCTCTTCGGTTTTACCGGAACACCCATCTTCGATCAGAATGCTGCCCAGCAGAAGATCGAAGATGCGCAGGCCAGCATGAAGACGACGGAAGACCTCTTCCAGCAGCGTCTCCATACCTATACCATCACCCATGCCATCGAAGATGGAAACGTCCTTCGCTTTCATGTCGACTACTTTAAACCGCAGGGCAAATCGCAGCCGAAGCCGGGCGAGCCGCTGGCCAAGCGCGCGATCGTCGAAGCGATCCTGACCAAACATGACGCAGCAACCGGTCAGCGCCGGTTCAACGCTTTGCTCGCCACGTCGTCAATCAATGACGCCATCGAATATCACGCGCTATTTAGGCTCATGCAGGCTGAGAAGCTCGCCGCCGATTCCAATTTTCAGCCACTGAACATCGCCTGCGTTTTCTCGCCTCCTGCCGAGGGCGATCCTGATGTGAAGCAGATCCAGGAAGACCTGCCGACAGAAAAAGAGGACAACGCTGTCGAGCCAGAGAAGAAGAAGGAGGCCCTTAAGGCCATCCTTGCGGACTACAACGCCCACTACGGAACCAACCATACGATCGGGGACTTTGACTTATATTATCAGGACGTTCAGAAGCGCATTAAAGACCAGCAATGGCCTGATGCCGACCTGCGCAAGGCTTACCCCAATCAGCCGCACCACAAGATCGACATCACAATCGTGGTAGACATGCTGCTCACCGGTTTTGACTCGAAGTTTCTGAACACCCTATACGTTGATAAGAATCTGAAGCATCACGGTCTGATACAGGCCTTCTCGCGCACCAATCGTGTGCTGAACGCCACCAAGCCCTATGGCAATATCCTCGACTTCCGCCAACAGCAAGCCGCTGTCGATACAGCCATTGCCCTCTTCTCAGGCGAGGCCGCCGCCGAGAAGGCCCGAGAGATCTGGCTTGTCGACAAAGCTCCCGTGGTCATTCAGAAACTCGAAGACGCGGTGCAGAAGCTTGATGCCTTCATGAAGTCCCAGGGGCTCGATTATGCGCCCGAGGCCGTGCCCAACCTGAAGGGCGACGCCGCTCGCGCGGCCTTCATCGAGCATTTCAAGGAGGTCCAGCGACTCAAGACCCAGCTTGACCAGTATACTGACCTGACCCCCGAAAACACCGCGGCGATTGAGCAGGTTCTGCCGCGCGACAACCTCCTCGGCTTCCGCGGCGCCTACCTGGAAACCGCCCAGCGCCTTCGTACCCAGCAGGGCAAAGGCGTGGATAAGCCGACACAGGAAGTTGACCAGCTAGATTTCGAGTTCGTCCTCTTTGCCTCGGCCGTCATCGACTATGACTACATCATGGGTCTGATCGCTCGCTATTCCGAGGCGACTCCCGGCAAGCAGAAGATGAGCCGTGAGCAGCTAATCGGCCTCATCCAGTCCGATGCCAAGTTCATGGACCAGCGAGAGGATATCGCCGCCTACATCGCCACGCTGAAGGCGGGCGAAGGTCTGAGCGAGAAGGCCATCCGCGAGGGCTATAGCCGCTTCAAGGCCGAGAAGAATGCGGCGGAACTAGCGGGCATCGCGGGCAAGCACGGGCTGGCCACCAACGCGCTTCACCACTTCATTGACGGCATCCTACAACGGATGATCTTCGATGGCGAGGCGCTGACCGACCTGATGGAACCCCTTGGCCTCAACTGGAAAGCGCGGCGGGTAAAGGAGCTGGACCTGATGGCTGATCTAATACCGCTGCTGCTGAAGCGCGCTGGTGGCCGCGAAATCTCGGGGTTGAGCGCCTATGAGCAGTAAGGTGAAATTGTCTGTTGCGAAGGGCGGTCTAACTGCATTGGTGCCAAAACGACGCTTTCCGGAATTTCGTGAGGCAGGACCGTGGGAGAGTGTTCCTCTTGGCTCTGTTGCGTTGATCAGCACCAAGAAGGTCGGGGATAATACTAGCGTGCCGATGAGCATCACTTCTGGTGTCGGCCTTGTAAGCCAGATGGAGAAGTTTGGGCGGGTAATTGCTGGGAGCTCATATAAGAACTATCTGCTCATAGAAAAGAATGACTTTGCCTACAACAAAAGCGCGACAAAGGAATACCCGGAAGGATTTATTGCGCTTTACAGTGGCGAAGAGATCGCTTCGGTCCCCAACAGTATATTCACGTGCTTCCGCGTAAAGGAAAATGTGATATCTCCGGTCTACTTGAACTATCTGTTTCTCCAAAATTTACATGGGCGATGGCTGCGAAAGTTTGTTGAAGTTGGTGCCCGCGCTCATGGCTCACTAAGCATTGGCGACCGGGATCTACTGGCCTTGCCTGTACCGATCCCCAGCGGGACTTTCTCGCTTCAAGAACAACACAAGATCGCCGACTGCCTTGCTTCTACGGAGGCGCTGATTGAGGCGCAGGCGCGGAAAGTGGTGGCGCTGAAGGCTCACAAAAGGGGGCTGATGCAACAGCTTTTTCCTCTAGAAGGGGAAACTCAACCACGACTTCGTTTCTCCGAATTTCGGGATCAAGGCGATTGGAAAGAAGTGCCGCTGGCCAAATTCATCGAGGAGTTTCGCGAGCAATCGACTGCTCAAGATGAATATGAAGTTATGACTTCTGCTCGAAGCGGCCTAGTGAGGCAGCGGGAATATTATGACAATGATCGTATCACCGAGAGGAATAATATCGGCTTCAATGTAATCCCTCCGAATTATGTGACTTATCGAAGTCGAAGTGACGACCGACGCTTCTATTTTAACGAAAACAACCTCGGCACAACTGGAATAGTGAGCGTTTACTATCCTGTATTCCGGATTTTGCACGGGTCGAACAAGTTTTTTATTGAGCTTTTTTCGGCTTTCTCGAGATTTATAGGGATGTTCAGTGTTGGAACTTCGCAAACAGTTCTGTCACTTAATCAACTAAAAAAAATTAAACTTCCGGTTCCAGGCGACGCAGAACAACAGCGGATCGCCGATTGTCTCACCTCCATCGACGAGCTTATCGCCGCCGAGAGCGTCAAGCTCGCCACCCTCAAGACCCACAAGAAGGGGCTGATGCAACAGCTTTTCCCACACGTCGGGCAGGCTGACGCATGAGCACATATAAGAATCTGAAATCCTTGGTCGCTCGGCTTCGTGATGATTTGAATAATCCGACGGGTCCGGCCTCTTTGGTGTTGATCTATGCTTACAATCGCACCGGGAAGACACGCCTGTCGATGGAATTCAAGGACGCGGGGAAGCGCAAGAACAAGAAGAATCCAACCGGCACTCCCGACACGCTCTATTTCAACGCCTTCACCGAGGATCTGTTCGTCTGGGAAAACGACCTTGAGGGCGACAGCGTGCGCCAGCTTCAATTGAACGAAAAATCGTCTTTCTTCAGTGCTATGACGGAACTTGCGTTGGACGAGACTATTGCCCGCTACCTTTATCGCTACGCCGACTTCGATTTTGACTTCACCTACAAGAACGTTGAGCAGGGCAATGAAACTATCTCCAGGCCTGATTTCGTAAGCTTTCGAAAGGGCGAACATACCAACATCAAGATCTCAAGGGGCGAGCAAAACATCTTCATCTGGTGCATCTTCATGGCAATCTGCGAACGGATGCTGGATGGGCATGAATCTTATCAGGGGAAGAAGTATCTTTACATCGATGACCCGATCTCGTCGCTGGACGACAACAACGCCATTACCGTCGCCTGTGACTTAGCCAAGCTCCTGCGTTGGGCGGCCACGCGAAAGAATGCCGATGGTGCAACATCCCCTATCAAGGTAATCTTCTCTTCGCATCACGCGTTGTTCTTCAACGTCATGTGCAACGAAGTGGGCAGAAAGATAGATGACGCGCCGTCGATCGAACATCGGCGCTATTTTTTGCATCGTCCGGGCAGCGACGGCACCTATACTCTTCAGAATACACAAGACACCCCCTTCTTTCACCACGTCGCTACGTTGGCTGAGTTGCAGCGTGCGGCCGATCTCGATAAAGGCAAGCTCTACACGTTCCACTTTAACGCCCTGCGCAGTGTAATGGAGAAAACTGCCTCGTTCTTCGGGCACCCGAGCATTGCCTTTTGCCTGAAGGCGCTCGACAACGCTGAAGACAGGGCGCTGTTTAACCGTGCACTCAACCTTCTGAGCCACGGCGCCTATGCCATCCATGAACCTACAGAGATGGGGGAGGACAACAAAAAACTTTTCCGCCGTATCCTGCGCGACTTCATCACGCGGTTCGAGTTTGCCCTGCCGGGAATTGTTCCTGCCCACACTGCAACCCTAGCGCCTGCCCCTGAGGAAGTTCCTGCACAATGAAAGACCAAAACCAAAAGCAACTGGGCAAAACGCTCTGGAACATCGCCGATACGCTTCGTGGTGCGATGAATGCGGACGATTTCCGCGATTATATGCTGTCGTTCCTCTTTCTGCGCTACCTCTCTGACAATTACGAGATGGCCGCGAAGAAGGAGCTCGGGCGCGACTACCCAGATCCCAATGCGATCGGCAACGGCGGGCGCTCACCTCTTTCTGTTTGGTATGCGGAGAACCCCGATGATGTTGGTGCTTTTGAAAAGCAGATGCGACTCAAGGCGCATTACCTGATCAAACCGGAACACCTCTGGACCAGCATCGCCCATATGGCACGCACCCAGAACGATGAACTACTGAACACGCTGCAGGCGGGCTTCAAATATATCGAAAACGAGTCGTTCCAGAGCACGTTCGGCGGCCTGTTCTCGGAAATCAATCTCGCCTCTGACAAGCTCGGCCGGACGTACGGTGAGCGCAACGCTAAACTCTGCGCCATCATCACTGAGATTGCCAAAGGGCTCGCCGACTTTTCCTCGGATGTGGATGCGCTCGGTGACGCTTACGAATATCTGATTGGCCAATTCGCCGCTGGTTCGGGGAAGAAGGCGGGTGAGTTCTATACCCCGCAGCAGGTGTCAGACATCCTTTCCGCTATCGTGACACTCGACAGCCAGGAGCCCGCAACCGGTAAGAGAGAGCGGCTCGCCAGCCTGCTCGATTTCGCGTGCGGCTCTGGCTCGCTGCTACTGAATGTGCGCAAGCGCATGGGGACGCATGGTATCGGTCGAATATACGGACAGGAAAAAAACATCACCACTTACAACCTCGCCCGCATGAACATGCTGCTGCACGGGGTGAAAGACACGGAATTCGAAATCTACCACGGCGATACTCTCACTAATGATTGGGACATCCTCCGGGAGTTGAACCCCGCCAAAAAGCCCTCCTTCGATGCGATCGTTGCAAATCCGCCCTTCAGCTTGCGCTGGGAGCCAACCGAGGCAATGGGCGACGATGTGCGGTTCAAAAACTATGGGCTGGCGCCCAAGTCAGCCGCGGATTTCGCCTTTCTGCTACACGGTTTCCACTATCTAAAGGATGAGGGTGTGATGGCCATCATCCTCCCTCACGGGGTACTATTTAGGGGCGGGGCGGAAGAGCGCATTCGCACCAAGCTGCTGAAGGATGGTCACATCGACACTGTCATAGGCCTACCAGCGAACCTGTTCTATTCAACAGGAATCCCGGTCTGCATCATTGTTTTGAAGAAGTGCAAAAAGCCGGACGACGTGCTTTTCATCAACGCGGCGGAGCACTTTTTGAAGGATAAGCGGCAGAACAAATTAGGAGATGGCAAGAATGGGACGCCGGATCATATCGGCAAGATTATCTCTACTTACCAATTCCGTACGGAAGAGGACTGCTATTCCAAGCGCGTAAGTATGGATCGAATTGCTGAGGAAGGCTTCAACCTCAACATATCTCGCTACATCAGCACTGCTCTGGGTGCGGAAGAAATTGAGCTGTCGGCCACTCAAGCCGAGCTAGTCGAAATCCAAAAGCAGATTGGGGAGGCAACTTCTAGGCACAACGCCTTCTTGAGGCAACTCGGGCTTTCTGTTCTGCCCGGGGGCGAATGAGCACAGGTGTGTCCGAATGGCCCCAAACGGACTCAGTGCGGACACGAGCAGAAGCCCCATGTGACTTAGGTAAGAGTATGCTCGCGTTATGCCACTAAGATTTTTCTCGCGCATCTCTCAAGAACTCCTCCGTATCTAGGCGCATCCAAAAATTCAGGCACCTTAACGACAAAAAATCCCCAGTCTCGCGCATCCAGCAAAGCTGCTTCACCACCTGTCGCGCGTCGGATATCCTCGGCCTGAAGGAAGGCGGCGTGCATGTTCCACGAGGTTATCACCCGAGCCGTTCACCTGGTTGGAGTTCACATTGAAGCCGGGCACCATCACCGAGGTTTTTCCGGAGCGGTGCTCGATTTCCTTGAGCGGGTCGCTGTCTGGCAAACCGCGATAGAGCGTGTGCGCAACGGCTTTCTTCCAGATACGCGCTATCTCACGCCCATGTCGCGTCTCGATCTGAGCCGCCTCGTTCTGAAACACGCCGAGGAAGTTGATCCCGCCCTGGCGGTAAAGTGTCAGCACTTCATAGAAATTTGAAACGTAGAGCTGGCCCCATTCCTCGCCGACGACGAGCGCGCGCAGCGGTCCGAGCGCTTCGGCAAAGCGTTCAATGACGGCAGCGGTCATCGCACCCACGAAGGTGCGGCTGGTCTCGGACCGCGCCGAGCCGTTGATGAAGAGGGCGGTGCACTTTCGCTTCATATCGGCAGGTTCGAACGAGTTGCAGCTCGTGATCTCACGCGCCGCCATGCCGGGCTGGAAACCTTGCAGCCGCTCGATGATGAGCGACGCATAGGCATTCCACTGATCGGGCGAGACGGTGAGCCCGGCGATCAGGCGGCACATCCCAGCCTCATCCCCCATGTGCCGGTCCGCCGCCCACATCATGAGGTCTTCGGCGATCTCGCCGCGCGGACGGCCCGAAAAATCCCACGAGCCGCCGGGCGAGCAGGACCAGCGATCGGACGGGCAGAGAGCGGTCACCTTGTTGTAGAGCGTGAACATCGTCCGAACGCCCTGACCGACCCAGCGGTTCTTCGACTCCGGGTCCTGCGGCACCAGAAAGCTCGCGGCGTCGTAGGCTGCTTCGCCAACAATGCCGCGCAGGGCAGGGGTTGCAAGTGATGGGTGAGGCCGCAGTGTATGCCGATCCTCACTCGGAGCGCGACTTGCTCCCTCTCAGGGAACGCTCTGAGTGCGTGATGCAGACCTGTGTTACGTATGCGCTACGCAAGCCATCAGCCGCAGGCCGGATTTCCCGTTTAAATATCCAGAGAACATCGATAATTTAAATCCATAGCAGATCATTACAAATCAGATGCTGGCGCGCTCTGTTAGTGGCAGCTCTCTAGAGCCGCTACCAGTGGGCCGACGATGGCGCGCAAACTGTCACTAGTAGATCCACGGGCGGATAGATCGACCGTGGCCGCAATAAGCTGGTCCTGGCTGTACGACACGCGGTGTCGGCTTTGAATGCCAGCCTCCGAGGCAAGACCATCGTGGTGCGGGTAGACAAGCAGAAGCCGGTCGCATTGATAAAGCCGGCCGTAGGCCATCATTTGGTAGATGTCGGCCTGGGACATCCCCTGTTTCGGATCTTCGATGTGAGACGCGAGGCGCTTCCACTTGGTGTCTAGCACGACGGTGATCTCATTGCCGCGCTTTACTAGAATGTCAGGGCGGGTCTGGAAGCGTCGCGCGCCACTGTTCAAGTCCGTCAGGCAGTGAAGCCGCCCGCCTTGTGCAATGATGGTGCACCCGCTCTTGGACAACGCGCGGGCGAGCAGGCGGGCAATATAGACCTCGAAGAGGTCGTTCATCGCAAACAGCAACGAGAAGCCCGTCCCGGAGCCGGCCGAGGTGGTTTGGAAGCGGCCCTGGAGCAGGAGGCGCGCCAAGGCAAGGAGATGCCGCCATCGAGCGTTGGTTCGATCGAGAACGACGGCATCGAAGCGCAGGGTGCTCACCGGCACGGCCGCAATGTCAGCATAGGCAAACGCGAGCTCCTGCAGGTTCCGTCGAGTCGCGGGACCGCGTGCGAGGCTGGAGAGCCTCATAACGGCTGACTTCATGATCCTGTTGATGACAATGTCCGGCGACAGCTCGTCGAAACGGCAGGCCAGCACCTGCGGGCTCGCGGCAAGCCGCGTGAACTGGCGATTGACGTCGAGGCGTCCGCGCAGCAGCGCGAGATCATCCTCCCGCCCGACATAGCGGCGCGGCATACCCCGGCGAAGGGCGTCGGCCAGCATGCCGGCGAAAAGGCGGATCAGGATTTCAAGCAGGTCCTCGCGCTGCCAGTCGAGTTCTGTCAGCGTGCCCGCTGCGACGTCGAGATCATGTGTCACGGCCAGCATGTGCACGAGCTGGCGCCGGATCCCACCCTGGTCGAGCCCGTCGATCTTTGGCAAAATCTCAAGCGCGGAACCCGCGGCTGCGAGCACGCCCACAGTTCCGGCGGCCCGCAGCTCGGTGCGCCCGAGCGTCAGGATACCGCTCCCGTCGGCGCCCCCGTGGGGGAGGGCGCGAGCGGCAACCGCAAGTTGATCTGCAGCCCAAACGGGGATCCTGTCCTCGCCATCGCCATAGGCGAGACTGCCCCATTCGGGGAGTGTTCGCCGAATCACGGAAGAACCGGATAAGCGGCGTCGGCGAAGGCTGACTTGACGGCCCAGCGCCAGCGCTCCTCGGCGGCGTCGCCGGTTAGCCCCGAAGGCACTTGGAGGGCGCTACGCTCCAGAAAGCGCCCCTCGCCCTCGGAATCGCCAAGCACGATCGCCACCTTGGCCCAGTCCTCGTAAAAATACTCGGCGAGAAGCGGAATTACTCGGTGTCGCATTGCGTCGTCCACGTCGGCGCGGCTTGCGCAAGGCATGAAATAGGCGTGACCAATCTGGTGCTCCCGGTCAAAGAGATATTCGATGCGGGCATTCAACGTCGTGAGCCATGTCACAAGGTCGATGCCGCAGCGCTCGCTCGCCGCTGCCAGAAGGCCGGGCTGGGGCATCAGCTCAAGAAACGTGAAGCGGCGGCGCAGCGCCGTGTCGAGAAGCGCGATCGAGCGATCGGCTGTGTTCATGGTGCCGACGATGTGGAGATTGTCGGGCACTCCGAAACTGTCGCCCGACGCTGGGAGGCGAACCGTGATCTCCCCTGATCGCCCCAGGCGCTTGTCAGGCTCGATGAGAGTGATCAGCTCACCAAATACCTTAGAGATGTTGGCGCGGTTGATCTCGTCGACGACGAGGACGAACTGGTCGGGAGCCGCGGCGGGAGCTCCGGCAATCTCGCCGGGCAGGAGCCGGGCGAGGGCCTCGCGCTTGAGGTGCTCATTGGCAAGCTGGTAGCAGGAAGCCTGAGAGAACTGCTTGCCGTAGATCTCCTCGACGGGAAGCGACTCTTTGAGCACAAGACGCCACTGCACAGGCCTGACATGGCTGTAGTCGCGCGCGTCCGTCGGCTCGTAGCGATAAGGTCCAACTACCTCACCGATAGCTCGGAAGCGAGAGTTACCCTCTGACACGACGACGAGGTCGCCCTCTTGCATGGTGCGAAAGCACCAGACCTGAGCGATATTGCCAGAGTTGCCCGAAGTACCCGGCTCGATCTGATTCCAGCGGTCGTACACCGCTTTGTAGTTTTCATATTTTGGGTCCGACCAGTCCTCCTTTCCGCCCCAGCCCAGGACCGCATAGCTGCCGGCGATAGCGGCGTCATAGATGTGATCCTCGCTCCCTGCACGGCCGAGAGACATCTTGTAGACGCGTCGCCCGGAGAGATCGAAGGAAGTTGTGTGAGGGCCCTTTTGACGGGCCTGCTCGGCTAGAGCCGCAATTTCGCGGAAGATGCCGCGGCGCGGTTCGAGGCGAAAGCCCGGACCGTCGTCGCTGGATCCGCTTACAGGTCTCAGTCCCTCAACGAAATCCTCGTACGAGTAAGACTGATGGAACGTTACGAAGCGAATTTGCCCAGCCTCTTCAAGCTTGCGATAGCGGGCCATAGTCTCTTCGCGTGTGGCCGGGAGCGTGCCGCCGCACAATCGTACGGCCTCTGTCGCCGTCTGAAAGGTCTTGCCGGTGCCGGGTGGGCCGTAGAGGATGAGATTGGTCGGTTCCGCTCCTCGAAGGCGATGGGAGGCGGCCACAGTGTCTGTCTCAGCCGGCCGACCATCCGCGACAGTACCGTCGAGAGGCGCTAGCCAAGTCTCGTCAAGGGCGACCCAAGCGAAGCCCTGAACGTCGAGGAGGTCTCGTGGGGCCCACTCCCATTTTTCCTCCATCACCTTCCGGATCTTTCCGAGGAGCGCTAGCCATGCCTCGACTTGGCGCCGGTCGTAGGTCGCGCCGACGAAGATCGGATCTCCTGTCAGGCGTTTGGCGAGTGCCTGGGCCTTGCTGATCTTGAACGGAGCCAACTCTTTGGGGCGCACGAACCCTGTCACAGTGAGCACGATGCCGAGGATTTCGCCGAGGGTCAGTTTTGACGCTCCTTCAGCGCGTAAGCCTTCAAGGCGCTCCGCAGCCTGCGCCACGGCGTCGAGTACTGGCGCCTGGCTTCGCGTCAGTCGGCCGATTTCAGTATAGAAAGGCACGGCGAGCTGCGGAGTTTGCTTCTCAATCGCGTCTCTCGTTTGCCATCTCAGAAGCGGGCCTTTGTTTGGCATCAGTGCGGTATAAACCTGCTTTCCAACGATTTCATCACTGTTATCATTGTCCAACACCGCGGAGATCTGTAATAAAATCGAATCTTTATACGCACGTTCGATTTCGAAATAATCACCGTCACGCTGATTAAAATTGACAAAATCAGGAACCTTATCGAGGAAATCGTCTCGCAAAGCCTCTAGCGCTGACCAGTCGGATCGTCGGATCTGGCCGGCTTCCTCTTCACGAAACCGGCGATACTGGCCGAGCCACGATCGGTAGCCAGGTAGACGCCCGCTCGGCTGGGTGGCTTGCGGCATGAGAATTTCGAAGCGGCGGCCGCCTGCGCGAGCATCAGCCTGCAGCGCGGAGATCGCCTGCCGCAGCCCATCGAGGCGATCGGCATCGTAAGCGTCATCGATCGTCGGGTAGGAACTGCCGAGCTGTGCCAGTCTCCGCTCGACGGCGTTGACGGAATAGACCCCAGTCGCAACCGTGTTTGACGTAAGACCTCGGCTCAGCAGCCAAGCGCGAAATTCTTCTTTTTTCACGAACAGACTCTCTCTTGACGCGGTTTAGATGTATCGCGCTGGCCCTGAACAAAAAAATGGCGTTCTTCCGCCTTCGGATCTCCGCCTTTTCATCACCACTCAGCCTAATGGAAGGCAGATATTAGATCTAGCCATGAATATTTGCGTTCAGATGGATTACTACGCCTAGTCTCGAGCACATAAAACTCAGGTTGACCTGACCGTCGATAGGCATTTTTTTCGGCAAAATAATTGCTGGAGCATCCTCGAGGTCGGCTATCTGCGCAGAAGATATCGAGAGTTCGGCTTGGCTGAAAAAAAGTGCGAGGCGGACATTCCGCGCGCGCCCCTTCAATTCGATTATGAATCCATCGCCGTAAACAGCGGGGGCTCGACTCAAAGTCCACGCCTCAAGTGAATTCCCGGCCCTGTCCCGGAGGTGAAATCGGTATGTCCCTCTCGTTGCCGCAGGTATTTGCTCGTCCTTAGTATCGGCGCTGATAAAGCAGCCATGCTTGGGCCAAGGCCATCCGACATCATCAAAAAAAACCCGACCGTTATGCGGACTCCTGTAGAAAAACACTGGCTTATTACATTTTGGGCATCGAGCATTGGGGTTCAGGTAGCTATCAATTTCACTGAAACGCGTTCTGATATGGTCAAGCCCGTCCGAATCATACCCCGAACTACAGCCACCACTTACATGTAGCGGGCGCAACGATCCATTCATCCACCTAAATTCGATTTCGCCCCCGCAGCGGTGACACGTGCTCATCTAAAAAAATTCTCCTTCGAATATCTTACGGGATGGTCACGTTAAAGTATTATGCAACTCTTATATCTCTTGTCTTTGAAGGCCGAGTTCCGACGTCAAGTGCCGCCGTGGCTCGGTCTGGTTGCATCGCGATAAAGACCTAAAAATTACCATTCGGTCCTTGACGAGTCGAGGCTATAGCACGCCGCTCGGTGTTCGGATCACGTTCCGGATCACAGGTTAAGCGTTGGTGAGGAAGGCACCCAGTGAGCGTTTTTGCAGACGCCCACCTGCTTCCCATCAGTTCGACAGTGCCGAGGAGCCTTGAAGCGGCCAACAAGGAGAGTCGCTTTGAGGTATACTTACCCATTGAACGCTCCTCAAGCAGCATGGCGAGGAGCACCTTAGCGGCAATTGCAGGTCCCGCCGCCCCTTGCCGTCGTCACGAGAGCCTGGCGCTACGATTAAGGGCAATCGGACCTGCCCGAGTGTGGGGCTTCCGTACATGCACGAGACGGCGCTTGGAAGGGCGACAGCGGCGATCAGGCGCTAGATGTAGTCACCGCACGGCGAGAGCGCTTCCGGCCTTCTGAGCCGCGCTCTCGCAATTTTAGCTATGGGCGCGGGTCATCTAGCTGCAGAGTCTCAAGCCATGTATCGATTCGCCCGAAGACCCGGGCCTGAACGCGGATCAGGCGGGCAGTCAGCCGAGCGTGGGTTGCCGCGTGCATGCCCTTCCGACGCGAAGGAAGGTGGCTGAGTGCACCGTTCGGCGGAGCCTCACCCGCGATGCGCGCATAGAGGCGGCAAACCCGAGCGATGTCATTGTTTCCCTGCGTCCCGTGCTCGACGGCGTAGCGAAGCCCGTGAGCCTCGCGAGAAAGGAAGCGATCTCCGTTTTGGGGCAGGAAGAGCCGGCAGGCCCGAGCACCGGTCTGCGGGCAAATGAAGTACCATTGCCGGCCGCCGTAGGGCGCGCGCGCAGCAGACATTAAGCTGACATGCTGCTTTATCGTCAGCCCGTGTCGCAGATTGAATTTGATAGTCAGCGCGCCGCATTCGTGATCGTGAACATGGCACGTGAGGTCGACCTCACCCGCGGGCGACTGAGACAGATGGCGAAAGACTGGCAACACGCCGTCGACTGCCTCGCCCGGCACCATGAAGCCCCCGCGCTTAATGGCCTTCAGATCAAGGCAGGCGGCATTCTCAATCAGAATGTGCCGTTTCGTTCGAGGTCGCGGCATCGCATTCCCCAAATCCAAGGTCAGAATTACCTCGATGAGCCCGAGGGCGCGCTCCGGTTGCCGGCGGCGCAACGGTTGCAACAGTTAGCTGCACCGGACCGGCCTGCAGCGCCCGCTACGGTCGCATGGTTTCTAGCCATCTTCCTCGAAGAGAGACAGCCTACCGCTGCAACCGCGGCGACCGTTGCGAGGCTAATAAAATCAGCAACATAGCGTCGCAACGGAACAGCACCCCGCAACGGTAGGACCGTTGCGCCTTCTCAAAACGGGATACCATCTTCAAGATCGTAGGCCGTAATGGTGAAGACGCGTCCCTCGTGAGCCTGCCGGCTGCGCTGAATTGTGATCTGCTCTCTTTCCTTCAGCGTCCGAGCACACCTATTCAGGCGCGATCGTAGTCCTCGCGGCCCTTTTGGCCACGTACGATGGTCACGATCGACCAGATCAGCGTTGATGAGGGCGAGCAATTCTTTGGCCGTACCGGTCCACTCCCTGATAGTGCTTCCTCCAGACCTCCGCTCAGGTTGACCCCTCATGAAATTCATTACAGCCTGTGCGACATCATCCCCTTCCGCCACGACGTCTGCAGTTGCCTCACTATTCTCAGCGTACGCGCGCTCGAAGGTACCTCGGGCCCAAGGACAAGCTCCCTCGCAGGCCGCAATCCATCTCGCGAAATCGGCCATGCGTGGCAGTTCCGCGAGCTGAGTCCGATGCACCATGTTCAAACCCTCCGAAACCGCATCGAGCAGGCCACCAAAGATTTTTGGTCGAGCTTCTTCGAACGCCGTCCAAAGTTCGCGTTCGGGCCGTCGCTTTCCCTTCTCAATAGGCTCAAGTGTGACCGAGATCGTCCGGTTCGCGAGGTCCGGCCGGTTGATGACTTCAGGGATGCCATTTAGCAGAATAGGCCGTTTGGCGGTGAACAGAGTTTCTTCATCGTCCGTGTAATTGGTGCGCTCGGCGTGGCCACCACCTGTGGCGATGCGGCATAGGGTGTCCGACATCCAATCCTGAATGAACGAAAAATTATCAAACCCGAGCACGTGGTTGTTTTTCGCTGCCACGAAAAGGCTGCGGTTGTCCTTCGGAGGTGCTCGAAGTTCGACGACGTTAGGATCGGTAAGCGCCCGCAACATTCGACAGAACGACGTCTTTGCTGAACCCTCAGCTCCTGATGTTGCTAGAATCGGATAAGGACCCTGCGGGTTGAGCGCAGCGAGCAGCCACGCGATAGCAAGGACAAAATCGTCCTCCGTTTCGACGTTGATGAAAGGCCGGAGCTGGTCGATTGACCCTCCCTTCAGCGGCAGTGGAAGCGGCTGCATCCCCTTTGTTCGCCGGAAGCGAACAGGAGGTGCTCCGATTACCCGCCACCCCTCGCCATCAATCTCGATTGCCTCCCACTTCGCGTTACAGAGATCTAGATAAAAGCGGCCGTCTTGCTCAGCTGCGCGAATCGCTACGACTCGCTCAGGTCCCCGAAAAAGAGCCTTTGCCTCAAGAGCCTTGAGCGCTGCCTCAATCGCTGCCTCAGTTGGAGCCTTGCCACTTTTTTCATAAGCCCTGGCGATAAGCCACAGACGAAAATCGTGTGACTTGATTGGCCACGTCTCACGGTGCTCGCCTTTGCGAATATCCGCGAAGGCTGCACCGTCTGCTGTGTGAAACCCTTCGAACTCATCGCCCAGATCCGCAAGCAGATCAGGCCCGCCGCGGCCTTTGCCTTGCCGCTGATGCCGATCCTTATGCGGCCGCTTCATCCCTCGCTGAATTGCACCTCTGATCGTTCGCTGTGTCGCTTTGCGTTCGTCACCATCCATTAGTCCGCAGCGATAGGCGGCTGATGACATGGCATCGCTCACCTCATCCTGTTCAATCCAGCCGCGCGCAACCATGGTAGCAAGGTGGAAAGTGGCTCTGTTCAAGGTGTTGTTTCTATCGCCTTCAGACGCGCGCTCGACCTTTTCGGCATACCGTTGCAGCATCGCTGCCGCGTAGTTCGCGTCTTCGGCGCTAAACGCATCAGCCTCTGCCTCTTGTTCCGCCAACAATTCTTCGCCCGGGTCAAATTCGGCTGCAGCGGCGGCAACGATATCGTCGAGATATTGAGCTGTGATCCTACGCTCTTTCGCCACCGCAACAAACTCGTCTGCGCCTAAGGACTTTTCAGCGAGAACGGCATACCGCATACCACGGCTTGCATTAAAATATGGAACATTTAACCAAGAGCCTTTGTCTCTTTGGCCTTCAGCGTTGGTATCTAATCGATCTTGCTTAGGGAAAATTTCGACCGATTTTAACCCTAGAATCTTGGCACACTCGGAAAGAAACTTACGTACTTTTGCGGCGCACGCGGGTTCGCTGAAGAACACAAAAAGGTGTGCTCCGCCAGACTTCGAGCGGCAGACGATCAGCGGCAGTCCCAGATCCTCCGATCGGGTGGCAATATTTCTATGCTGAAATTTATTGTAGTCATCAACATCGATGCATCCCCAATAGCAGGTGTGATCATCCCTTATCGGCACGACGCCTAGCGCTCTGGCGCCGTTGAGGTGCTCTAGCCAAAGATCGATGGTGGCCGGCCCTGCCAGCGTGCGGTAATCTGGCGTGATCTTAGCGGAGGGTGCCGATCGTGGCGGGAGAGCGCCGTGAGTACCATGATGTCGCTCATTGCCTGAGAATAGCTCCTGAAATTTCTGAGCCAGTCGGCAATCTTCAGCTTGCTCAATTGCCAATCGAGGATATTCCGGACTCTCAGTTGCACCTAGAGGGTGCGTTGCGGATCTTTGCCTGGCTTCGGTGCTCGTGCAGTCCGGAGCGAGTTCATCAGAACCTGGGGCGGGTAGCCGGCCGGTCATCACGCGACCCTCCGCTGCTCTTCCCAAGCCTCGATTTCATCGGCTCGCCATAGGAGACGCCGTCCGACTCTGATAGGCCGCGGGAATGCCCACCTCGGGTCATGGCGGTATCTCCAGACGCTCATCTCTGAACACTGAAGCCGCTCGCAGAGCTGGTGGTGGGTTAGGTGCTTGTATAGCGAGTGAGAGCTTTGAACTTCCATGTCGAGCATGTACCTCCACCGGGAACATGCACAACGCTAAACTGATCGCACTTTAGCGCACGCACAAACAGGCGATTACTCGCGACGCTGTTTGTGCGCGGCAAATTCCCGGAACACCTCTTCGCAAGCTCTGCGCACATCCTCCAGTATATGTCCAGTATATAAATCGTATAGTATTTCAGTGATTTCAATGAATATACGGGATCCAGGCGAAGTTGGGAAGTTTATGGTATCGCACGCAAGTAACTGATATGCAATATAGGCGCATCGCTTCTTCTGGATTTTGGCCGAGCGCTGACTCTTGGCGCCCCCGCTTCGCGTCGGCCCCGACTCGGCCAACTCAGCACGCCAGTTCTGTGTAATCCGCTCTACCGCTTCAACAGTTCCACGTAATAAGATTTCAAGTTCAAAGCGGCCCTTATCGACATTGGTATACGATGACTCGATTGCCGCCTTGTGAAATGGAGGAAGCGAGTCAAATATCGCAATTAACTGGCTCGCCGTTTTAACATATAAATCTGAATGACTTATAAGATCCTTTACGTCTCCAGCCCACTCAGCGTCCTCTTCAAATGATATCAATGACTTTTCTTCGGTCTCGGCTCTGGACAGCGCCTCCGTAACACTTGATATATGTTTCGCAACAGGCTTTTCGTTAAATATAATACGCGTGATGGCGCCAATCGCCTCCGCTCGCGAAATAGTCATGTGAGCTAGCCGGCTGACGCTGTAGTAAAATTCGAATTTGTTAACTCCATCACATGCTCTCCCCAAGCTTCGAGCGCGGCGGCCTTCTCCGCCTTGAATTCATGCCTTTGATAAACGCCAACGATCCCGCCGAAGGATCCACTGACATGGTTCAGCACCTTCTCGATGGTGGGAAGTGGTACACCAAGCTTCGCCATACCTGATGCTGTTGTCCGGCGCAGATCATGCAATCTCCACGGCGCGATCCGAAGTGAAGGGCGGCCCGTCTCCTCTCGCGCCCGCTTTAGCATGGCGGCGTCTAGGCGCCTCTTGGCTTCAGAGTAGCCCGAGACTGAGGTTCTCCCGGTCGTCGAGAACACGAATGGGCAGCCCTCAATCGGTGCCACGCTCTGGATCAGCTCAAGGGTGGGTGCGGCGAGTACGAGTGCATGCACGCGTCCGTTCTTCACCCGTGCGGCTGGGATAACCCACAAGTTTCCATGCAGTTCAGCCCAGCGCATGCCGCCTACCTCCTCTCGACGTTGACCGGTCAGGCAGAGAAGCTTGAACAGCGGCGCGAATGGTGGCCCAACGGCCTCGCAGGCGAGCCAGAACCAGCGCAGCTCGTCGTCCGTGAGAACGCGATCACGCGCTGGGGTGGCCGTTGGCGCTTCCACACCGGTGCAGGGACTGGTTGCAATCAGATCCCGCGCAAGGGCCCAATTGAAGAAGCGGCGCAGGGCCGCGAACGTGTTTTGCTTCGTGGCCGGCTTGTCGCTCAAGGCATCGAGGACCGCGATTACGTCCCGGCGGCGGATGTCTTCGATACGCCGCCCGGACCACTGATCGACGATGCCGCCTTTGACAGGCGCGAGGCGATCCTCATCAGGTCGTAGCCCAAGAAGCCTGGCAGTTTCCTTCCAGGTCCGGTTCTCAGGCCGCTGATCGCGCTCAATGAAGAGGCGCGCGACCTCCGCGCAGAGGGTAGAGGTGTCACTTTTGGCGTGACGCTTCTCGCCCGCCGGATCACGTCCTTCTGCGACAGCACGAAGTGCCGCTCGCGCGGCCTCACGTGCATCACTAAGCGAGAAGGCGGGCCATCGCCCCAAAGTCATGTTCCGCGTACGCCCCACATGGCGATAGCGCAGGGCGAAGGAGCGAGTTCCGGAGGGCTGGATGACGAGATACAGGCCCGGCAGCCCGCCGTCCGGGATCTCGCGCACACGCGCTTCTGGCTTCATCTGATCGATGGCGCGCGCGGTGAGCGGTTTTGCCATTGTGGGCAGCTCCACGTAACAAATACGTAACGGCATGGGGGCGTTAGACGGCGTGAAGCCGCGTTATAACGCTAGCTATCGTTTGGCACTAAGGGCAAGAAAAGATTGTATAATTTTCTGCAATGCCGTTATGTGGCGCTAGCTTCCGTGATGCTGCAGCTGGTGACTCTTAATCAGCGGGTCCTAGGTTCGAACCCTAGTGCGCCCACCAAGACACTCTGCTTCGCATCGACCATCCCGGTCTGCGGCAAAATTTTTCCTCACATCATCCTCGGCCGCGCCTGAGCGTTCTGCGTAGGCGATGTTCTTGCATTGGGTCGCCGTGACGTCCGATCGGCCGCCGGAGGCGGCCGATCTCCTCCACTCGGGTGATGCGGGGTCGCGCGAACATTCTTTCAGTGCCTCTTGCCGGAGAGATCCGGACACGGCGTCCACCGCCTCGGAACGAGCCGATGGGCCGTAGACCACCAGGGAGAGGCAGATGACACGTCTTGCCGATTTGGATCGGTACTGTGTCGAGGCCAGGGACATCGTCCGACGTGCCGAAGACGTCGTGCAGACCTTGACCGACAAGGGCGCCTGCGAAGGCCATCGGCTGATGGCGAACCAAGCGCTCGTCGCGATCCAGCGGCTGGAGCGCCTGATCGAGGGCCATCGCCGCCGCCTGGCGGCCACGCCGCGGCCCCATGCCCTCGCGGAGCCGACGCTGCCCCGCAGATCCTGGTGGCCCGCCCTCGGCCGGGGCGCGAGACCCGATGCCGCGCGGGCGTAGGGGCACGGGACGCGAACGCAAGGATCAAAACACCCAACGCGGCGTACGGAGCCAAACATCGGCCCTGCCCGACGGCTCCCCAAACCCGACGGAACAATCGCACCGGTCCGCGAAGCAGACTCGAGCCCTGTAAGCCCGTCCGGCTCAACGCGGGCTCCGAAAGATCGGAATTAGCGGATATTAAATACATTTCACTAATGATCGACCTCGCAGTCGCAGATTTGCAGGATTCGGCTGTCGCGAGGTCGCCGTGTCGCTCCAAACTGTCTCGATCCGCACCAAGCTCGTGATCGCCTTCTCGCTTCTGACGGTCTTCGTCATCGGGCTCGGCGTCCTCGGGCTGATGAGCACCCGCAAGCTGCGCGAACAGACGGTCGAGATCGACACGAACTGGCTGCCGAGCATCAGAACGCTGGGCGAGATCGACACGCTGACGGCGCGCAGCAGCGGACTTCTCCTCCGCCACACGCAGGCGACGGACCCCGATCTGCTCGGCCGGATCGAGACCGATATGGCGAGCTTCGATCGGAAGCTCGCCGACAAGACGACGGCCTACAAAGCGCTGGTGAGCTCGCCGGAGGAGCGCGCTCAGTTCGAGACGTTCAGCCGGGAATCGGAGACCTTCAAGACGGTTCGCAACGACGTCGTCGATCTCTCGCGAGCCGGGAAGAAGACGGAGGCCTATCAGCTCTACGAGACGAAGGGCCTGATTCCGCGCCGCGCCGCCTCGAAGGCTCTGGAGACGCTCATCGCCATCAACAATGACGGCGCCGCGGCGGCCCAGGCGCAGAGCAGCGCGATCTTCGATGAGACCAGGACGGTGGGCCTGATCGCCATCGCGCTCGCCGTCGGGGTGTCGGTGCTCTCGGCCGCGGTCATCGTCCTGGGCGTCACCCGGGGCATCGCCTCGGTGGTGCAGCCGATGCAGGCGCTGATCGCCGGCGACCTGTCGGTGGACATTCCCCACCAGGGACACAAGACCGAGATCGGGACCATCGCCCGTGCCGTGCAGGTGTTCAAGGAGGGTCTCATCCAGATGAAGGCCCTGGAGGCGGAGACCGCGCAGGCCCGGCTCGACGCCGAGGAGCAGCGCCGGATCGGCATGCGCCAGATGGCGGACCGCTTCGAGGCCGCCATCGGCGGCATCGTCGGGCAGGTCTCCGCCTCGGCAACGGAACTTCAGGCCACCGCCGGTTCCATGTCGGCCATGGCCGGTCAGACCTCGGCCCAATCGGGGGCGGTCGCAGCCGCCGCCGAGGAAGCGGCCTCGAATGTCAGCACCGTGGCCGCGGCGGCGGAGGAACTCGGCGCCTCGGTTCAGGAGATCGGACGGCAGGTCCACGGGTCCGCCGAACTGGCCCGCTCGGCCGCCGGCGAGGCGGACGAGACCGGGATTCTCGTGCAGGAACTGAGTAACGCCGTCGCGAAGATCGGCGACGTCGTCGGACTGATCGCCTCGATCGCCGGCCAGACCAACCTGCTGGCGCTCAACGCCACCATCGAGGCGGCCCGGGCCGGTACGGCGGGGCGCGGCTTCGCCGTGGTGGCCTCCGAGGTGAAGGCGCTAGCCGAGCAGACCGCCCGCGCGACCGGGGAAATCTCGGCGCAGATCGGCCGGATCCAGGGAGTGACCGGGCAGGCGGTGACGGCCATCGGCTCGATCACGAACCGCATCCGCGAGATCAACGGCGTCGCGACCTCGATCGCGGCAGCCGTCGAGGAACAGGGCGCGGCAACCCAAGAGATCGTCCGCAACGTCACCCAGGCCGCGCAGGGCACAGGCGAGGTGACGAGCAACATCACCGGCGTGGCCGGCGCCGCGGAGGAGACCGGCGCGGCGGCGAGCCAGGTCCTAGGCGCGGCATCGGAACTGTCCCGCCAGTCCGAACACCTCACCGCCGAGGTCGGCCGGTTCCTGGCAACCGTGCGCGCGGCCTGACTCGACGGACCGGGCTCACGCGGCCGCAACGGCGCCTCGGAGAGATTCGCGGCCGGGGGCGTGGCCGCCGTCCGCTGCTCACGCCTGCCGCATCGGTGTGCACCGGCGCGCGCCACCACTGATCTGCGCCGAAGTGTGCCGGAGCACGCCGGCGCGGAAAGCTTCGGCTTACATCGGGGTCACACCGCGAAGACAGTCGCGGACCTGATGGAGACTTCCGATGACTCTCACTGCTCGTCTCGCCCTCGCCGCCGCCGTTGCCGTCGCCACCGTCGCGGTCCTGGCCGGCACTTATGTCGAGGTTCTGGACCGCGCCCTGCCGATGCATTTCGTCTGAGCGGACGGATGCGCGCCGACTGGGTGCCGCATCCCGGGACGCCGCCGCTTATCCGCGACGGCGCCCCGGGATGCAGGTGGGAGAGGGCCGATGACCAGCATTCTGACGACCGTGCTCGACGGCGCGTTCTGGGTCGCCGATACCGTTGACGACCTCCTGGTCGAAGCCGCCCGCGGGTTCGCCGCCGCCGCCCCGATGATCGGTGACCCGTGCCCTGATCTTTCAGCTTCTGCCTGCGGTCAGGACCGGGCCGGCGTGCTGGCGGCCCGGTCCTGACGTCTCCTCCATATCGGACGCGCGGCGACAGGTGCGGAAACGAACGTGCGGCATTACCGCTTCTGGGGATTCGGAGCGGATTGGTCGGTCTGCGGCTCCATCTTGGTGGAGTCGGGCTTCGTGGGCGTGGAGTTCTGCGCCTGCTTGTCGTCGCACGCTGTGAGCCCAGTCAGCAGGAGCAGAGCGAGCGCGATGGTTCGGGTCGGCATGGGACTTCCGTGATGCCGGTAAGCGGGGAGGGCATCGACCTCGACCGGCCTGACGCCGGTGGCGCCGTCGATACGAGGCAAGAGGTTCTACGGACGCCGTTCTGCGACCCGGATCTGCAACCGATCGCAAACCGGAACGCATGCAGAGCGGACCGGCCGATGCGCCTCTGCCCGGATCGCCGGGCGACCGCGCCGCATCCGCAGGACGGTGCTTGCCGTCAACGGCTCCCGGCTGCCGGCTTCGAGCCGGATCCGGCATCGTTCGGGCCTGTGCTGTTCGTCGTCCCGGAGCGGCTCATGGAGCCGGTCGACGGACCGCTGCCGGCGGCCCCTGGCGTGGAACCCGAACCCGCATCGTTCGGACCGGTGCTGTTGGCGGTGCCCGACCGGCTGGTGGCACCGGCTGAATTGTCGACTGCCAGCGCAGGAGCGGCGGACAGGACGAGGCCTGCGACGGCGAGGGTCATGAATTTCATGGCGTATCTCCCGATCGGTCCGGCAATCGCGTTCGAAAGTCTGTTGCCGGTCCTGTGGGCAACCCCACGTCGCTGCGACTGTTCCTGCGATCCGGCTCGACGGCCCGCGCTGTCCCCGCAGGCCGGCGCAGGGAACCGTATCGTCACAGCGGTCACCGCGGTGACGTCCATGAGGCCCCACGTCCCTGCACCGCCTCGTCGGCGGCCGGAGCGCCCGACAGGGCAACCGCGTCCACACCGCCGTGACGTCCGGCCCGCGTCAGCGCCCCGAGTAGCCCCGGGCCGCCGCGGCTTCCTTCAGGCGGGTGAAGGCCGTGGCATAGCGCTCGCGCAGGAACGTGGCGTTCGGTGGAATGCGGGTCGGGCAGAGATTGTCCTCCGTATCGGACATCTTGATCAGCAGGGCCGCAAGGTCGCCAGATGCGATCAGAGCCGTGATCCGCTCCGAATAGGCCATCCGGTTAACCGGCTTCGTGAGATGCGTGACCGTCCCGATGACGTCCGCCGTGAAACCCGCCGCGTGCAGGTCCGCCGTGGTGCGCGTCGTGTCCTCCAGGATATCGTGCAGGAGGGCCGCCTGCATCACGTGCATCGGGTCGAGGTCGAGCCCGTCGATGAGCCGTGCATGGCCGGCGCGCCCCAGGGCGGCGTTCGCCACGCGTTCCAGGTGCCGCATGCAGGGCTGGCCGCCCTTGTCGAGCTGGCCCGCATGCGCGGTGAGGGCGAAGGTATGGGCATCGAAGATCGTCGGCACGCTCACCCCCAGGCGGGATCGATCGGCGCGGATCGGCGCCGATCCACCGTCTCAATCCGGGAAGCCGTCCGCCCGCGGTGTCGTTCCCGCTCGGCGGGCTTGCCTCATCTTAAGCCACCCGGAGACACTGACGTCGTGACCGCCGCGATCTACCGCATTTCGTGGATGCGCAGTCCTCGCGCTATGTCCGAAAGTTACGGCTGGCAGCACTATTGCCCAGGTCTCGATGAATCGCCATGTCGTGTGTCATTTTCGAACAGGCGGCGAATCGCACTGCAGGATTGAGCCAATGGGGTCGGTCGCACTCGAGAAGCCGCTGGATGTCGGGGGGCCGCTCAGCCGGCGGGCCGCCGCCCTCGCAAATATCCGATGGTTCCGCGCCCTCGCGTGGCGGGCACTTCGTGACGGCGGTCCGCAGGCTGAAATGCGCGCGGCCAATGCGCGGGCCGCGGCCCGGATCGTCCTGCGCCAAGCCAAGCGGGATGCCGTCGTCGCCCGCCTGGCGCACAGGGCGTTTGATGCGTCGGTCTGAAATGGTTTTCGAATTCCTCGCGGCCGGGGCGGCGCCGATCGCGGCACCTGTTCGGCCTGCCGCACGGAAGGTCGCGCGCCGCAGCGCCTGAACCGGAAAGCCCAGGTCTGTCCGGGCGCCGGGTCGCGATGGGATCACATTTCCCTGCGGCCCGGGCGCCGTTGGACGAGGTCTCGCGGCGCTGCCGCCGCGCGACACTGCGCATGGCCGGGCTCAGCGCCCTGCCGGCATCGAGCGATGGGGCTCAGCGCTTGAACTTGCCGTCGTACTTGAACTCGGGGGCCGACTTGAGCTGATCCTTGCTCGCGCCGATGACTGCCTTCCACTTCTTGGCATTGGCGTCGTAGCTGATGGCGATGGAAGCGGGCGAGACCGCCACGTAGTGCTCACCCATGCCGAGGAAGCCACCGACCGAGACGATGTATCCGGCGAGCTTACCCTGATCGATCACGAGATCTTTGATCTCGCCGACCGTATTGTTCTGCGAGTCGGTCACATTGAGCCCGATCAGATTGTAGCTGAGCACCGCGTCCTGCGGGACGGTCTCGAATTTCGGTGCCGCGGTCGGCGTGGCTTCGTTGGCGGCGAAGGCGGGGCCGGCCAGGGCAGCGGCAGCGACGGCGGCAAGGACGAGACGGCGCATATCGATCTCCAGAGGCCCGGAACGGGTGGCTTGGAATGGATGGCTCCGTCGTATCGTTCCGGCCCCCCACGGAAATGTTAACGCCCAGAACATGGAACCATTGCGCGCCGCGCGAGCAATCCGTCCCGGGCCGGGACGAGCATCCCGTTCCGACCGCCCACGTGAGTGGCAACTGTACTGATGGTCCGGCAGGACAGATCCGTCGACGAGCCCGCAAGCGTTCCTGGCCACGCGCATCGTGGCGCGGCAAGCCGCGTGCGGCAGTGGTTCTCGGGAGGCGTGCGTGGCGGGGGGAGTGCGGGACGCGGTGCGCGCAGGCGCGGCGGGCGCCTGGGTCGACGGTCTCGTCGGCATCACGATCTTCAGCGCGTCCCTGGTGGCGACGCGCCTCGCCCTGACCGGCATGGACGCGCTGTTCCTCAGCGCCGCGCGCGCGGCGCTCGCGGGCCTCGTGGGCGCGGCTGCCCTGATGGTGTTGCGGCAGACCCGGCCGCGCCGTGCCGATCTCCCGGCGCTCGCCATCGTGGCCGCGGGTGTCGTTGTCGGCTTTCCGCTGCTCACCGCGCTCGCGTTGCGAACGGTCGGCGCCGCGCACGGGACGGTCTTCCTCGGCCTACTGCCGCTCGCCACCGCGCTCTTCGGCGCGCTCCGTTCGGGCGAGCGGCCGTCCCCCGTCTTCTGGCTGCTCTCGCTCACCGGCGCGCTGGTCACCGTCGGGTTCGCCGCGCGTGGGCTCGATGGACCACCCGGTCCCGGCGACGCGTTCATGCTGGCGGCGATCCTGCTCTGCGGGCTCGGCTACGCCGAGGGCGGCGTCCTGGCCCGCCGGCTCGGTGGATGGCAGGTGATCGCCTGGGCAACCGTCCTGTCGCTCCCGGTGAGCCTGCCGCTCGCCTTGACGCTCCGGCCGGCGGAGCTCGCCGGGATCCCGCTGCCGGCCTGGGCGGGTCTCGGCTACGTGGCGCTGTTCAGCATGCTGATCGGGTTCGTGTTCTGGTACCGGGCGCTGGCGCGTGGCGGCATCGCCGCGATCGGGCAACTCCAGCTGCTGCAGCCGTTCCTCGGACTCGGCGTCGCCGCCCTGGTGCTGGGCGAACGGATCGAACCCGCGATGATCGGCGCCGCCCTGGCGGTGGCGGCCTGCGTGGCCCTGGCGCGGCGCTTCGCCTGACGACGCGGCCCGGGGCTCAACCGGCCTTGGCCACGACCTCGACGTCGCGGTCGAGGCCGCTCTCGACCTTGAACTCCCGGGTGTAGACCTGCCCGTCGTGGCGGGCGATCAGCACGTAATCCCCCTCGGCGAGGGTGACCTGCGGGAACGCCCCGATCGCCTCGCGGATCGTGTCGCCGCCGGGCGTCAGGACCGAGAAGGCGGTGCCGGCGAAGGCCTCGGCACCGGGTGCGGCCACGAGCTTGAGCGTCACGGTGGCGGCGCGATGGTTGAGGGTCGCCTCGGTCACCTTGCCGTTCTCCACCCGGAGGTCGGCGCGCTGGATCGCGTTCGATTCCCCGTAGGTCGAGACCACGTGGTAGGTGCCCTCCGGCAGGCGCAGCAGCTCGCCGGTCTTGATCCCGGAGCGCACGAGCCGCCCCTCGGAATTCGTCCCCACCGGCACGAAGACCGAGAACACCACCTGGCCGGGCGGGATCTTCTGGTCGCCGACGGCGCCCGCCAGCTTCAGGGCGCCGGCCGCGACCCGCAGCGTGTCGGTGGTCGGCTGGCCCCCCATCACGATGCGCTTCGAGGCGCTGGCGAAGCCGTAGGTCACGGTCGCCACGTATGTGCCCGGGGCCAGGGTGAAATGCGGCTCCGCCTCGGTCGAGCGGGCGACGATCGATGGGCGCGTACCGTCGCCGCGATCCTCGTAGATCCGCCACGCCAGACCCTCGCGCAGGGACACGCCCGGGCCCGACAGGAGCGCCGACAGGGTCAGCTGCGCCTCCGGCTCGGCCGGCGGCAGGGAGGGCGGCAGGGTCGGGCTGGTGATCGACGGCGAGGGGAGGGGGCCGCCGAGCCGGTTCTGGAACAGGTCCTGCTGCGCGGACGCGGGCGGCGGGACGGCGGCGAGAACCGCCAGCGCCGTCGCGGCAAGCCTCATGCGCATCGGTCGGCCTTTCTCAACCTTTCGCTCCGGTTCGGACGCCGGATCGTCCGGGCAAGCCTCTGACCCGGGACCATGGCGGCGGCAAGGCCGCACTTCCACCGGCGGCCCGCGCATGCCACATCCCGCCGGGACGCGACACCGGGACTGAGCGCATGACCGCCACCCTCGATCTCCTGAAGACCCGACGCTCGGTGCCGCCGGTGCTGCTCGACGAACCCGGTCCGGACCGGGCGCAGCTGGAGACCCTCCTCACCGTCGCCTCCCGCGTGCCCGATCACGGCAAGCTCGCGCCCTGGCGCTTCATCGTCATCGCCGGCGAAGCGCGGGTCCGGGTCGGCGCTCTAATCGCCGCCGCCTTCGCGGCCGACAACCCCGACGCGAGTCCCGAACGGCTGGCGCAGGAGCAGGCCCGGCTGACGCACGCGCCGGTCGTCATCGCCGTGGTGTCGCGAGCCGGTCCGCACGTGAAGATCCCGGAATGGGAGCAGGTGCTCTCCGCGGGCGCCGCCGCCATGAACCTCGTCGTCGCCGCGAACGCCGCGGGCTTCGCGACCTCCTGGCTGACGGAGTGGTTCGCCTACGATCGCCGCATCCTCGACGCGCTGGGCCTCGCCCCCGCCGAGAAGCTCGCGGGCTTCGTCCATATCGGCCGGGCGCGGGAGGTGCCCTCCGACCGACCGCGGCCCGCGCTCGACGCGATCGTCACCTACCTCTGAGGGAGCCCGCCGTGCATTACGATCTCGACCTGCCGCGCGAGGCGCGCGTTCTCCCGCACAACCCCCTGAAGGCGATCGTCGCCCCCCGGCCGATCGGCTGGATCAGCGCCGTGAATCGTGCGGGCCAGCTCAACCTCGCGCCCTATTCGTTCTTCAACGCCGTGGCCGACAACATGGTCGCGTTCTCGTCGTCGGGCCGCAAGGACGCGATGACCTTCGCGGAGGAGGGGCAGGAATTCGTCTGCAGCCTCGCGACCTGGGACCTGCGCGACGGGATGAACGATTCCTCGGCCCCTCTGCCGCGCGGCGAGAGCGAATTCACCTTCGCCAACTTGGAGACGGCGCCCTCTCACAAGGTCCGTCCGCCCCGTGTGGCGGCCTCGCCGGCCGCCCTGGAATGCCGCTGGCTGCAGACCGTGCCGCTGGTGCCCCTCGGGGGCGGGGAGGCGGAGAACTTCCTGGTCATCGGGCAGGTGGTGTCGATCTACGTCGACCCCCGCTACGTGACCGACGGAATGGTCGACACCGCGGCGATGCATCCGATCATGCGCGGCGGCTACTTCGACTACTTCCATGCCACCGCCGAAACCCGCTTCCAGATGCGCAGACCAAAGGGCGCCGGGGAGTTCACCGGGTCCTGAATCAGGAACCTCGCCGACGGGGCGGATTGAGGACTTGTTTACCATAGCGGGCGCAGGTTCGGGCCGTCTCAAGCCCCGTGCGCGCCCGGATGTTCCTGTTCACCACGCCGTCGAGCCCACCGGAGAGCCCGCCGCCCCAGGCGCGGCCGCTGCCGGGCACGGCCGCCTCCGGGCCGGTGGTGCAGGCCATCCGCGATGGCGCGATGGCGAGTGGCGCCGGCTTCGACTACCTTCTCGCCACGGCGCGTCGCGAATCCGCCCTCGATCCCACCGCCAAGGCAGGGACATCCTCGGCCACCGGGCTCTTCCAGTTCATCGAGCAGACCTGGCTCGGCGTCATGAAGAATGCCGGACCGCGGCTCGGTCTCCAGGCGCAGGCCGACGCCATCACCCGGCAGTCCGACGGCAGCTACACGGTCCCCGACGCGAGTCAGCGGCAGGCGATCCTCGACCTGCGCCGCGATCCCAAGATCGCCGCGACGCTGGCCGGCGCCCTGACCCAGCAGAACGCCGATGCCCTCACGGGGGCGCTCGGCCGCGAGCCGACCGCCGGCGACCTCTACGCGGCACACGTCCTCGGTGCCAAGGGCGCGGCGGCCCTGATCGGGACGGCCCGCACCTTCCCGGAGCGCGCCGCCGCCCTCGACCTGCCTGAGGCGGCCGCCGCCAACCGCGCCCTGTTCTACGACCGGACCGGCCGGCCGCGCAGCGCCGCCGAACTCTACGCGAGCCTCGCCGCGGCGGCGCAGGGTGCCACCGCCACCGACATCACGGGGCTGCGCCAGGGCGGCGCCGCCCCACCGCAGGCGGTCTCGGCCTATGCCAGCACGGCGACGGCGTTCGGGGGCACCTCCGACCTGCGCAGCCTGTTCCAGACCGACCAGCGCGGCGCGGTTTCGGACGCCGCGGCGCGGCTCTGGCAGGCGCGCAACGCCGCGGCCCCGGCCCAGCACGCGGCACCGACCTACTTCCCGCGCTCCGATTCGGAGCCGCAACCGCATGCGGCCGTCCCGGAGCCTCTGGTCACGGGCGCCCTACCCGAGCCGGCGGCGACGCCGCCGGGTGCCGCCCTCCTCAACCCGCCGATACCGCCCCGCCGCCCCGCGGAACTCACGGTCGCGGCACCCATGTCCGGCGGCAGGACCAGCCTGTTCGCCCCCCGGAGCGGTCGATGATCATCCGCGAGTTCCTGGCCTGGACGCAGAACGCCTCGGCCGAAGGGCGGGCCGAGGCCACCTCGGCCCTGGCCCGCGCCTACCTGTACGGCGATCTCGACGCCGACGCGGCCTGGGAAGCCAAGACCGCGCTGCTCGCGCTGCTCGACGATCCGTCGCCCCTGGTCCGACGGGCGCTCGCCGAGACCTGCGCCGCCTCGGCTCGGACGCCGCGCCCGTTGGTGGTCGCGCTCTCCTGTGACGTCCCGGAGGTGGCGCGGCCGATCCTCGCGCGCTCGCCGGTTCTCACCGATGCCGACCTCGTGGATGCCGCCGCCCTCGTCGACGAGGCGACCCGCGCGGTGATCGCCGCCCGTCATCACCTCTCGCACGCGGTCTCGGGCGCCCTGGCCGAGATCGGCGAAACCGACACCCTGGTGGTGCTGGCCGCCAATCCCACGGCGAAGATCACCGCGGGCCGGATGCTGCGCATGATCGAACGCCGGGGGGACGAGGCCTGCCTGCGCGAGGCGCTCCTCGCCCGGGCCGATCTGCCACCGGAGGTCCGCCACGCCGTGGCGATCGCGGTGGCGCAGGCGCTGTCGGGATTCGTCACGCGCCGCGGCTGGCTCGGCGCCGAACGCTGCGACCGTATGAGCCGGGAGGCCGGCGAGCGGGTGGCGCTCGAAGCCTGCGACGGGCTGGGCGCGGCCGCGGTGTCGCGGCTGGTGACACATCTGCGCACGACCCGTCAGCTGACCGCGGGCCTGATCCTGCGCGCCGCGCTCTCCGGGCGGACCGACTTCGCCCTCGCCGCCCTGGCCGACCTGTCGGGTCAGGACCACGCCGCAATCGCCCGAGCCCTGCGCGATCCCCGCCTGTTCGCGGACCTGCACGCCCGGGCCGGCCTTCCCGACGCGCTCCTGCCGGCGATGCAGGCGGCGTTCGCCGCGTGGCAGGATCTCGCCCGGCGGGCGATCCCCGTCCGGGAAACCGGCCTCTCGCGGCGGATCATCGAGTGCGCCATCGAGGCCTGCGGCGACCCGTCGGATCCGGACATGCATCCGGTCATCACACTGCTGAATCGCTACGAGGCCGAGGCCGCCCGGGACGAGGCCCGGGAGGCGGCGCGCGCCATCGCCGCGCGGGCACTGGCCCGGGAAGCCGCGCGCCGCGAGGCTGATGCTGCCGACGCCGCATGGCGGGCGGCCCTGGAGAGCCAGCGCAAGACCACCTTCGCGATCGCAGCCGACGCCACGGAGCCACTGCTGGTCGCTGCCGCGGAACCGGAGCCGGACGCGGTCGGTCCGATCAATCCGGTGGGGGCGATCCTCGACGCGCTGCCGGAGCAGATCCTGGCCTGGTACCGGCCGGAAGAGCCGGCGCTCGATCCCGAGGCGCAGGCCGCCACCGATGCGGTGCTCGACGGCCTCGGCGACAGTCTCCTCGGCCATTTTCGCGCCAGCCACGGCCTGGCCGAGCCGGAGGCCGCCCCCGAGGCCCTCGACAAGCCCTCGCGGATCGCCGCCTGATCGAAGGGGCCGACCGGCGTCACGCACTATCCGCGTGCGCAGCCGAGAGGCGCGCGCGCAGCGACGCGAACGCCGGCGGACCCGATACGATTCCCTGGCGGTCGCCGATCCGCGGCGGGAACGGCAACGCTCCGCCTCTCCGCGTGATGACCGCGTGGACTCGGGGGAACCCGGACAGCGTCTGGCACTCGACGGAGCACGGCGGCGCAAGGCGCTGCGTCGCGCATTGCGCTACATCAATTCCGTGCCGGTCCATCGGCCTAGAATGTGGGATTGGGGCTTCCGTTCTCGGGTAACGTGACATCGTCGAGCTTCTGCCTGCGGCCAGAAGCACACGACCCCGGCCATTCGCCCGTCGTCAGCACCCTCCGGGCGGGACTCGGCGTACCCAGACAGAGATGCAGGTCGCCGCATGGCCGCGTGCAGGGAGCTGGGCAATGCTTAAAGCGCCGCTCTTGGGAATGCTCCTTCTGAGCCTGACGATGACGCCGTGCGAACCCGATCCCGGCGACGATGAGGACGGCGTCCATCAAGCCGCCGAGATCGAGGCGCTCGTCCAGGAGGCGAGCGACATTCTGAAACGACAGGGTCACCGCGCCTTCGCCGGCTTCAGGATGAAAAACAGTCACTGGAGACACGCGGATGTCTACCTGTTCGTGACCGACATGCGCGGCGTCATCCTCTTCAACGCCGAACATCCGGACCATGAGGGTCGTAATCTGCTCGACGAGCGGGATGCGGACGGAAAACAGTTCCGCAAGGACTTCGTCGCGGTCGTCCGCGGCTCCGGATCGGGCTGGGTCGACTACATGTTTCCCCGACCCGGCCAAACCGTTCCGGTCGTGAAATGGGGCTACGTCAGCGAAACCCGCGTCGATGAGGTTCCGGCGCTGGTCGGAGCGGGGGTCTACGTCGACTGAGCCCGTCCGGCCCGCGTGGGGCGACGGTCCATGACGGTCGCTCCTGGCGGCTGCGGCGGTGCGCCCATGACCGGGATCGCCGCGACGTCCGGGCGGGCGCCGCCACGCGTCCGGCCGAGCCCGATCACTCGGCCGCCCGCCGCATCACCGCATCCGCCGGCGCGTCCATGCCGAAGCGGGCGATGCTGGCCTCCAGCCGCAGGGCGGCGTTGATCAGCGCCATGTGGGAGAAGCCCTGCGGGGTATTTCCGCGCTGGGCGTCGGTGACCGGGTCGATCTCCTCGGCGAACAGGCCGACATCGTTGCTCCGGGCGATCAGGCCCTCGAAGGCGGCCCTCGCCTCGGTGGTCCGCCCGTCGAGGGCGAGGCAACCGACCCGCCAGAACGCGCAGGCCGTGAACGTACCCTCGTCGCCGGCGAGGCCGTCATCCATGCGGTAGCGGTAGATCAGGTCGCCGACCCCCAACTCGCGCTCGATGGCCGCGAGGGTCGCGCGCATGCGCGGCTCCCGCGGATCGAGGGCGCCGAACAGGGCGGCGCGCAGCACGGCGGCATCGAGGTGGTGCGATCCGTAGGCCCCGACATAGGACTGCTTCTCGGCGTTCCAGGCGCGCTCGCAATACTCGGCGCGGACCTCGGCGGCGATCCGTTCCCAGAGGGCGATCTTCTCCTCGGGCACCCCCGCGATGTTGCGGGCGATCCGGGCCGCATCCGTCAGCGCCACCCAGATCATCGCCTTGGTGTGGAGCTGCTGGCGCGGTCCGGTGCGCAGCTCCCAGATGCCGTGGTCCGGATCGTGCCGGTGGCGGATGGCCCGGGCGGTGAGGTTGTCGAGGACCTCCGGCAGGCGATCGTTGACCTTCTCCGGCGGATCGTAATCCACCGCCTCCAGGAAGATGCACAAGGCCCGCAGCAACTCGCCGTAGATGTCGTGCTGGTCCTGATCGGCGGCGAGATTGCCGATCACCACCGGCTTCACGCCGTTCCATCCGGCGAGGTGATCGAGTGTCTCTTCGGGCGGCATGTTTTCGGCGATGCCGTACAGCAGCCGGGTCTCCCGCCCGTAGGTGCCGTCCCGCTCCCGCAGGAAGCGCAGGAACTCCGACGCCTCGCGGACATAGCCGAGCATCACGAAAGCCGTCACCGTGAAGGCGGCGTCCCGCATCCACGTGAAGCGGTAATCGTAGTTGCGGTCGCCCGGCACCGCTTCCGGGAGACCGGCCGTGGCCGCGGCCACGATGGCGCCGGAGGGCGAGTAGGTCAGCAGCTTCAGGCACAGGGCCGACCGCATCACCGCGTCGCGGTAGGCGCCGCGATAGGTGCTGCGCGCGCTCCAGCGGCGCCAGTACTCCGTGGTCGTCTCCAGGCGATGCCGCGCGCCCGCGAAATCATCGATGCAGGCGTCTTCCTGATCCTCGCCGTGGGTGAGGACCAGGTAAGCCGTCTCACCCGCCGAGAGGCTGAAACGCACCTCGGCCGCGTCTCCGGTAAGACAGGGCCTGGGATGCGCGTTGACCCGCACGCGCCAGTCTCCGGCCTCGAACAGGACGGACCCGCCCTCCACCAGGGGCGTGCAGGGGCGGCGGGCGTAGTCGAAGGTTGGACGCACGCGAAACGAACCCGAGACGTGTCCCTGCTCGCAGGTCAGCAAGCGGATCAGACGGCTCTCGCTCTCGCCGTCCGGCCCCTCGTCGGGCTCGGGGCTCGGCGGATTCACCGGCATCAGGTCGACGAGGCGCGCCCGCCCCGCCCGCGTCGTGAAGGTCGTCTCGAGGACGTTGGTGTCCGGGACGTAACGGCGTGCATGGCCGGTCGAATCGTCGAAGGCGACGCTGCACGCGCCGCCCGCGGAATCGTCGAGAAGCTTCAGGAACAGGGCCGGCGAATCGTGGCGGGGCCAGCACAGCCAGTCGATCGAGCCGTCGCGGGCGATCAGGGCGCAGGAATGGGTGTCCCCGATGAGAGCGTAATCGCTGATGGGTTTCGACACGGGTCTTCCGGCTGGCGGCACCCGGTCCGCCGGGCAGGACGAAATCCTGAGGTAGCCGGGTGGCGCCGGGCGGGGAGTCCCGCTCGACGATTCGCCGCACGGCCGGTCAGGCTCTCGGTCGGGGCAGCATCCGGTCGCTGATGATCCGCCGCTGGATCTCGCTGGTGCCCTCGAAGATCGTGGTCAGCCGCGCGTCGCGCCAGTAGCGCTCGACCCGGCGCTCGGTGGTGTAGCCGTTGCCGCCATGCAGTTGCATCGCCTGGTTGGTGACCCGCACCGCCATCTCGGTGGCCAGGAGCTTCACCATCGCCGACTCGCTCTCGGCGGGCTCCCCCTGGTCGAGGAGGTGGGCGACCTGATGCCAATAGGCCCGCGCCTGAGCGACCTCGGCGGCCATGTCGGCCAGGGCGAAGCGCAGCGCCTGGAAGTCGCCGATCGGATGCCCGAACTGGACCCGCTCCTGGAGGTAGGACTGGCAATCCTCGACCGCGGCCCGCGCGACGCCGACAGCCCGGGCAGCCGTGTGGACCCGGGCGATGTTGAGGCCGCGCTGCACGGACGCGAAGCCGCCGGAATCGCCATCCGCGCCCTGGTCGCCGTAGAGCCCGGTGAGCCGGTCGCTCTCGGGCACCACGACGTCCTCCAGGATGAGTTCGAAGGTCTGGAAGCCATGGTAGCCGATCTTGTCGATCACGCGGCCTGTCACGCCCGGCGGGAAGCTGTCGCGCTCCTTGAGCACCAGGAACGGCTCCAAGCCGGCCGAGCGCGATTCGCCCGGTTCCGGATCGCGGGTGCGCGCCAGGACCTCGATGAAGTCGGCCCCCTTGGCGAAGCCCGCCCAGCGCTTGGTGCCGGTGAGCCGCCACCGGTCGCCGTCGCGCACCGCCCGGGTCTGCACGCCGGCGAGGTCGGACCCGGCATTGGGTTCCGACAGGGAGATCGAGCCGATCCACTGTCCCCGGGCCGAGCGCCGGAGGAGATCCGCCCGGCGCTCGGGATCGAGGGTCTGGGTGCCGAGCCCCTGGCCGCGCGCCAGGATGCTGCCCACCGAAAGCCACGCCCAGGCCAGCTCCTCGGAGACGAGGCAATACTCGAACACGCCGAGCCCCAGGCCGCCCTGCGCCTCGGGGATCGTAATGCCGAACCAGCCCTTCTCGGCCATGGCGTCGATCAACGCGCGCGGCATCTCGGCCTTCTGCCGGTCGAGTTCGTCGGCGAGCGGAAGCACCGTGTCGCGGGCGAACGCCCGGGCCTCGGCCTGAAGCGCCGCCCGTGCCTCCGTGCGCCAGGGCGCGACGAGGTCCGGCGGCTGCGGCGCGATCGGGTCTTTCCGGTCCACGGATCCGGTCATCATTCCCCCCGTCAGATGCGGCGTCGCGTTGCGCTTCAATTCAGGACGCGTGCGAGAAACACGCGTTTACAAATTGGTTCCCTGACCCACCTTCGAATAATCGGCGGATCGAGCCATAATAGCCTTATGATGCAGGCTGACCCGCACACCGATTCCTTCGCGATGAGTTCTCCGGCAACACCGCACATCCTCGTCGTCGAGGATGATCGGGAGATCTCGTCACTGATCGCGCGCTACCTGCGCGGCAACGACTGCCGCGTGACCCTGGCGGGCGACGGGCCCGATATGGACCGGGCTCTGGCGGAATCGCGCATCGACCTGATCGTCCTCGACCTGATGCTTCCCGGCGAGGACGGCCTCAGCCTGTGCAAGCGCCTCCGCGGTGGATCGCAGATCCCGATCCTGATCCTGACGGCGAAGTCCGAGGACGTAGACCGGATCCTCGGCCTGGAGCTGGGCGCCGACGACTACCTCGCCAAGCCGTTCAATCCGCGGGAGCTGCTGGCCCGCATCCGCGCGATCCTGCGGCGGGTCGCGGCCGAAGCGCCCGACGCGGATGATCGTCGGCGCCTGCATTTTTCGGGATGGACGCTCGACATCTCCCTGCGGCAGGTTCTGTCGCCCGAGGGGGCGCGCATCTCGATCACCGGGGCGGAGTTCGATCTCCTGCACGCCCTCTGCCTCCGGCCGGGGCGGGTTCTGTCGCGGGACCAGCTCCTCGATCTGACCCAGGGGCGCGCGGCGGGTCCGTTCGAGCGCAGCATCGACGTGCTGATCTCGCGGATCCGTCAGAAGATCGAGCGCGACACGCGCAACCCCGAATTCATCCGCACGATCCGCTCGGGGGGCTACCTGTTCACACCGGAGGTCACGCGGTCATGAGCGGGCTACGGCGGCTCCGCGCCCGTCTGCGCCCGAAGACCATCGCGGGACAGATCGCGTTGCTCGTGGTCGCCGGAATCGCGGTGGCCCACGTGGTGGCGACCCTGGCGTTCCTGTTCCTGCACGAATCTCAGAATCCTGATACCCTGCCGGGCGTGGCCGCCAGCCGCCTCGGCGTGCTCCTCCGGCTGATGGACGCGGTTGATCCGGCGGCGCGGCCCGCCCTGCTGGCGAGCGCGCGAAGCCTGCCGCTGATCCGCGTCGAGGCCTGGGACGGCACGGTGCCGCCGGGGGCGGCAACGCCGCCCGACCTGCCGGTGATCCGACGGCTGCGCAATGGCGCAGGCCGCCCGGTGACGATCACCGATCTCTCGGCGAACGATCCGGACGAGGCCCGGTCGGACGGCCAGCTGCATGTCGGCATCGTCACGCCGGCAGGGGCGCGCCTCCAGGCGACGCTGCCGAACGATCCGCTGCGGGGTCCCCGCCAGGGTGCCCTGATCTTCACCGTCGTGTTCCTGGCGCTGACCCTGGCGCTCCTCTGCGTGTGGGCGACCCGGGCTCTCACGGCGCCGCTGAAGCGACTCGCCGGGGCGGCGGAGGCTTTCGGCGCCCGCGACGACCACGTATCGCTGCCGGAAGCAGGCCCGCGCGAGGTTCTCGCCGTGTCCCGGGCGCTGGACCGGATGCGGTCCCGGGTGCGGCGGCTGATCGACGACCGCACGCAGATGCTCGCCGCGATCAGCCACGACCTGCGCACGCCGATCACCCGCCTGCGGCTGCGGGCCGAATTCATCGAGGACGAGAACGCGCGGGCCTCCACCCTGCGCGATCTCGACCAGATGAACGGCCTCGTGGAAGCGGCGCTCTCCTTCGTGCGCGACGGCCAGGTTCGGGACACGAACAGCCACAGCCTCGTGGACCTCGCGTCGGTGATCCAGACGGTCTGCGACGATTTCTCGGATTTCGGGGCGCCGGTGAGCGTCGGCCGCAGTCGGCACGTGCTGGTCCAGGGCCGTCCCGAGGAGTTGCAGCGAGCGGTGACCAATCTGGTCGACAACGCCGTGAAATACGGGGGTCGCGCGGAGGTCCAGATGGAATCCTCCGAGCGCGGCGTCCGGGTCTGCATCCTCGATTCCGGCCCCGGGATCCCGGACGCGGAGCGCGAGGCGATGCTCCAGCCGTTCGTGCGCGGCGACCGGGCCCGCAATCTTAACGCGGCGAGCGGCTTCGGTCTCGGCCTCTCCATCGTCCAGGCCATCGTCGAGGCCCATAACGGGCGGCTGTGCCTGGAGAACCGTCCCGAAGGCGGTCTCTGCGCCGCGATCGAGCTTCCCCTTGCGGCCCAGGCCTTCGCGGGCCGCGCCGCGCAGAAGCCCGCGCCGCTGCCGGCCGCGGCGGCCTGAGGCCACCGCGGTGGTCGTGCCTTAGGCCGCCCTGACGTTGCGCAGGAACTGCGCGACTTCGGCGCGGAGCTGCTCCGAGCGCGTCGCCAGGGCATCGGAAGCCTGAGCGACCGAAGCCGCGGCCTCACCGGCATCGCCCGCGACACGGGCGACCGCGGCGATCTCGACGGTCATCGTGCCGGTGCCGACGGAGGCCTGGCCCATGCTGCGGACGATGTCCTGCGTGGTGGCGCCCTGCTGATCCACGGCGGCCGCGATGCTGGTCGACACGTGGTTCATCGCCTCGATCTGAGCCGTGACTCCCTGGATCGCACCCGCCGCATCGCCCGTGACGTTCTGGATCGCGGCGACCTGTCGGCTGATCTCCTCGGTAGCCCGGCTGGTCTGGGCGGCGAGTTCCTTGACCTCGGAGGCGACCACCGCGAAGCCGCGCCCGGCCTCGCCGGCCCGGGCCGCCTCGATCGTGGCGTTCAGGGCCAGCAGATTGGTCTGACCGGCAATCGTCGAGACCATGCCGACGACGTCGCCGATCCGCGTCGCCGCGGCGGCCAGCTCGGTCATGGTCTGCTCGGCCCGGCGCGCCTCGCCGACGGCCGTCGCCGACATCCCGGCCGCCTGCTCGACCTGGCGGCCGATCTCCTGGACGGTGGCGCCGAGTTCCTCGGCCGCCGCCGCAACGGTGTTGACGTTCTCGGAGGTCTGCTGGGCGGCACTGGCGACGCTGGTCGAGCGTTCGGACGTCCCCGCGACCGCGGCCCGCATGGTGCCAGAAGCGCCCTGAAGCTCGATGACGGCCCCCGTCAGGCCCTCGACGATGCCGCCGACCGACCGTTCGAAGCCGTCGGCGAGTTCCTTCAGCATCGCGCGGCGGCTCTGCTCCTCGCGCAGCCGGGCGGCCTCCGTCGTCTGCAACTGCTGGGCGGCATCCTCGAGGGACATGTCGCGGATGGTGACCACCGCGCGGGCGATGTCCCCGATCTCGTCCCGACGCCCGCTGCCGGGCACGTCGGTGAGGGCCTGGCGATCGGCGAGGGCCTTCAGCGCGCGGGTGAGGGCTCCGAGCGGCGCCACGATGGAGCGGGCGAGCAACAGGCCGAGGACCGCCGTCGCGGCCAGGACGAGGAGCCCCGTGAGAACAAGTGTGCGCGACAGGGCCTGGACCGCACTGATCGCCTCGGCCTGGGACTGCTCCGCCACCACCGTCCAGGGCGCACCGAGCACGGATACCGGCGAGGCCGCCGCCATGTGTATGCCGTCCGCGGCAGTGAAATCGACCGCGCCACCGGCCTTGATCCGGTCGCCGGCCAGGCCGATTCCGGAGAGCGCCGTTCCGGCCTTCACGCCGGGATTCAGCGGCGGATTGCTGCGCAGGAGGCCGTCCGCGCCGGCCGCAACGATCTGTCCGGTCTCGCCGAGGCCGGTCCGCTTGGCCAGGGTCTGATCGAACAGGGTCGGTGTCACCCGCATGGCGATGAAGCCGATCCGCTCGGCCGCCTGCGCCGTGCCCATGGCGACGTTCGCGCGCTTGGTCATGGCGCGGCCGATGAAAGCGGCTGGCATCCCGTCGACCGGATAGACGGAAAAATCCTCGAACAGAACCGCGCCCGCATCGGCGGATTTGAGGCGCTCGACCAGCCGGGCGAGCGCTGTGCCCGACAGACCTTCGTCCGACACCGCCTTGGCGAAGTCGTCCCCCTTGGTCGTCGTGTAGACGATCCGGCCGTTGTCATCGAGGAACAACAGGTCGGCGTAGCCGGGCTGAGCGACGAGCTTGCGCGCCACCTCCTGGACCTTGACGTGCCGGCGCGCATACATCGAGGTCATGCCGCTGCCATCCTGGGCGATCCGGGCCTCGGCGGTCTGCGGAGCGCGGAACGCCGCGACGACGCCGGCGGTGTCGGGCTTCGCCGGATCGAGCGTATCGATCAGGTCGGGAAAGTTCGAGACGATCTGCGGATGGGACGCGACCGCCTGGAAGTCGGCCTGCATCCGGTCCGCCACCAGCTCGATCCCGTCCCGCCGGGCCGCCGCTGCCAGTTCGAGCCGTTCGTGGGCGGCGGTCATCAGGCCCGAACGCGCCGAGTACCAGCTGAATCCACCCATCGCGGTGGCACTCAGGAGCGCCAGACCGACAGTGGTCGCGGGAAGGCGCGCGCTCAGCCGCGAAAACGTTTTCATGATGGCCCTGGTATATTGAAGCGATGCGAACAGCCTGTCGGACTAACCAATTCCACTAAAAAACTCGTAAACGCCAATTCAGCGAGATTCTTGCCGATCAGCTTCGGAACACAACCATGGAGGGAGGGAACATCTTTCCGTTCAAGTCATGGGTAGATCAGCAGGCCGGTTTCGACAGTCCGGCGGCTTTCAAAATCCAGCCGGATCGATCGACGGATGCACCGGCGTCGGCTGGCCCGCCAAGGGCGATCGGCGGCGCGTCATCGAATGACGGCCCGGCCCCTGCTAGAGCGGCTGCGGAGCGCCGTGGCGTCGAGACCGCGATGGAGACGGTATGAGCAGCGAAGCCAGACTGGACGCGACGCGCAGCATCGCGCTGATCGGAGCACCCATCGAGGTCGGAACCAGCGAGCCCGGCGCGCTGATGGGTCCGGCGGCCCTGCGAACCGCCGGGCTCGCCCGCACCCTCTCCGATCTCGGACACGCGGTGACGGACCGCGGCGACGTCAGCCCGGAAGGCACCGCGCGCGACCGGGGGCTCCACGCGGTCGCCGCCTGGACGCGCGCCCTGTCCAGGGTCGTCGAGGACGCCCTCGACACGGGGGCGCTGCCGCTGACGGCGGGGGGCGACCACAGCCTGTCGCTGGGCTCCGTCGACGGGGTGATGCGGCATTGCGGGCGACGCGGCCAATCCGTCTTCGTGCTCTGGCTGGACGCCCATGCCGATTTCAACACGCCGGAGACCTCACCATCCGGAAACGTGCACGGCATGCCGCTCGCCGCCCTTTGCGGCGAGCCGGGCTTTCCGCGCCTGTTCGCCGAGCCGGCTCCGCCGCCGCTGCCCCCCGGCAACGTCCATCTGTTCGGCCTGCGGTCGATCGACGGCGGCGAGCGCGCCCTGGTGACGGCGCGGCGGGTCGGCGTCACCGACATGCGGACGATCGACGAATTCGGGGTCGTGGCGCCCCTCCGACGGGTGCTTGACCGCGTCGCCGCTCAAGGCGCCCATCTCCATGTCAGCCTCGACATCGATTTCCTCGACCCGTCGATCGCACCGGGTGTGGGCACCACCGTCCCGGGCGGTGCGACGTTCCGGGAGGCGCATCTGATCATGGAGATGCTTCACGATTCCGGGTTGGTGCGCTCCCTCGACGTCGTCGAACTCAATCCCTTCCTCGACGAGCGTGGACGCAGCGCGCGGGTTCTGGTGGAACTTGTGGCGAGCCTGTTCGGCCGGCGCATCCTCGACCGGCCGACCCTCTCGTTCGGCGCCGTCACCGACGAACCGACCGGACGCGCCTGATGGACGGCCACCTCCCGCGCCAGCCCTCGTCACCCGCTTCGGACCACGGCGCGCCCTCGCGTCAGCGCTCGAATGGGTGTGTCCGGCTGCGGGCGGGACCGGCGCGTCCGGGCGCCGAGACGCGCGTCCTCGACCTCGCGGAATCCGGGCCATCGCGGCTACGCTTCCCACGGGGGACGGGTGCCCTCGAGACGGTCCTCGTCAACACCGCGGGCGGGGTGGCCTGCGGCGACACCTTCGCCCTCGACCTCGCCCTCGAACCGGCGGCCGATCTGGTGCTGACCACGACGGCGGCCGAGAAGATCTACCGATCGGACGGCCCCGTGAGCCGGATCGAGAACGCCGTGACCCTGGGGGCGGGCGCCCGCCTCGCCTGGCTGCCGCAGGAGACGATCCTGTTCGACCGTGCCCGGGTCCGGCGGCACTTCGAGGCCGACCTCGCCGAACGCGCCGCCCTGATCGTCGTGGAGGTCGTCGCGTTCGGTCGCGCGGCCCGGGGCGAGCGGATCCTGGACGGCCTGTTCTCGGATTCCTGGCGGATCCGCCGCGGCGGACGGCTCGCCTATGCCGACACGCTCCTGCTGGAAGGACCGATCAGCGACCAGCTCGCCCGCCCGGCCATCGGCGGCGGGGCACGCGCCTTCGCCACCGTCCTGGACGTCTCCGACGGCGCCGAGGGGCGGCTCGATGAGGCGCGCAGCCGGCTGGCCGAGACTGCTGCGCCGGGCATCACGGCGGCGGCGAGCGCCTGGAACGGCCATCTGGCGGTCCGCGCTCTCGGGGACGCCGTCGGCCCCCTGCGCGGCCTCGTCGCCCGGTTCCTAACGGGCTATCGCGGGCTGCCGATGCCCCGGGTCTGGCAGAGCTGACAGGCTCTGCACACGCGGTGGGCTCGGGGCCGTTGCCTGGGACGGCCGACCTCTGCTAGAGACGCGCTCTCGGAGCTGTCCGCCAAGCTCCGCGGGACGGCAGCGTCGTCCAGGAAGGCCTCGTGGCGGAGTGGTTACGCAGAGGACTGCAAATCCTTGCACCCCGGTTCGATTCCGGGCGAGGCCTCCATCCTTCCCATTCCGGTCGATCGGCAAGTCTCGCCATGGCGTGCGGGCGCGGCGTCACGCGCCGTGGACCTGCATCAGAAATGTCTCGATCGCCTGCTGCAGGGTGTAAGTTCCGGCTTTGACCCGCGCAGCGCTGCCGCGCACCTGCCCGGCCTGCACCTCGTTCGATGCGGCGGCGGCCTCAACGCCGGCCACGCTCTCCGAGATCTTCCGGGCATCCGCCGCCGCGCTGAAGATTGCCCGGGCGATGTCCTGGCTGGCGTGACCCTGCTGGTCGGTGGCGAGGGCCACTTCGGAAGCGATCAGGCTCATCCGGGCGATGGTCTCGCCGATCGTCCCGATGGCGCCGACCGTGCGATCCGCGGCCCCCTGGATCGCCCCGACCTGCCCGGTGATGCGGTCGGTGGCGAGGGACGTCTGGCAGGCCAACGCCTTAACTTCTGCGGCGACCACGGCGAAGCCGCGCCCGGCGGCGCCGGCGCGGGCGGCCTCGATCGTGGCGTTGAGCGCCAGCAGGTTGGTCTGCTCGGCCACCGCACGGATGAGGGTGACGACGGCGCCGATCTCCTCCGCCGCCTGCGAGAGGCTCATCACCGTCTCCTCCAGGCCGCGGGTATCGGTGAGGGCGGAGGATGCGATCTCGCTGGTGTATCGGACTCGGGCCTCGATCTCCCGGGCCGAGGCCGAGAGTTCCTCGGCGGCGCTGGCGATGCTGTCGACGATGCCGGCGCTCTGGCTTGACGCCCCGGTCACGACGGCGGCCTCGGCCGTCATCGCGCCGGCATTCCCCGAGAGGGTGTCGGCCGCCACCTGCATCGCCTCCGCCGAGCCCGCGAGATCGGCGACCGCGCGATGCGTCTCCGTCTCGAAGGTGCGCGTCGCGACGGCCAGCGTCTCGGCCCGGTGGCGGTCACGGTCGCGGCGCCCCTGCGCCTGCGCGTCGAGGTCGCGCTTCTCGATCAGGGCTGTCTGAAAAGCCGCGATGGCGGAGGCCATCTCGCCGATCTCGTCGCGGCGGTGCGTGAACGGGATCGTGCGGCCGAGATCGTTGGTGGCGAGGGCCGTCATCCCGTCCTTGAGCCGATGCAGGGGCTGCCGGACCTGGGTGACGATGATCCAGATCGCCGCGAACAGACCCAGCGCCAGCGCCAGGGCCGGCACGACCACGAGGGTGATCCGCATCTGACGGCGCTCGGCCGCATCCTCGGCGCGGCGGGCGTTGAGACGGGTCAGCACCTCCCGCCCGAGAAGGCCGATCTCGGCGATCATGCGCTCGCGGTTCTTCACGGTCGCCTCGTCGGTCGCCTGGATCAGAGCGGCCTTGGGCGAGACCGTGAGCCCCAGCTCGGCCGTGTCGGTCTGGTAGGCGATGAATTCCTTGACGAACAGATCGAACCGCCGGCGGCGGTCCTCGGGAAGCTGATCCTGCATCGCGTCGAGGAACGGCCCCCGCACCTGCTCCACCGTCGCCAGGGCGTCGTGCAGCGCCGACAGCCGCGAACGCGCCTCGGTCGTGTCCTCCGCGGTGTAGAGGGCGATGGCCTGCACCACCGCGTGCTCGATCGCCTGACCCAGAGCGCCGGCCTGAAGCCCGGCGTTCCAGATCCTGTCCGTAGCGGCGGCGCGCTCCTGCTCCCAGTTGGATTGCCGTACGGCGAACACCGCGATGGCGATCGCCACCAGGGCCAGCAGCCCGACGACCGCCGAGAGCTTGAAGCCGAGTGAGATTCGCATGAGAGCAGCGCCGCCCTGGCAGGAATGCCTGATTGCTCAATCTATACCGAAGGACAATAATTTGAACAGACAACTATAGCTGGCAAAATTACTTATCAAACGCTGAGGTTTTTCGCGCTGATAGCCAGCGAAGTTTCCTGATGCTTGCAAGGTTTTAAGTTCAATTCCGATCGTTGCTGTCAGTTCATGTCGGCACGAACCACCGTCATGACTTGTTCGCCTCGCCGCCGCGGTTCACGGGCCCGGCCGGAACAGATTTCATCATGGCGCCGACCCGGGCCGGGCTCCAATCATCGATCCACGCACGCGGCGAACCGGCCGCCCTCTGGCGCATGTCGCGAAGCGGGCTGCCTCGGGAGGGCGGCGACGATCTCGCGGCGCAGGTCATCGCGCTAGACGTCGACCAGTTCGGGGAGGATGTCGGCCCGATGCTCGTCCAAGGCGGCGATCAGGCGGGGCCGGTCGCTCACCCATTCGAAGGCGACGGACAGTTCGCTCTCGGCGAAAGGGTCCTGCGGGTTGAGACAACGATGGAACAGCATGGTCGCGGTGAGAACGTGCCGGCGCGTGCGGCGGGGTGATCGCCATAGGATCGGGTCACGACCGTCCGATGACGCGGGGCGTGCGTTGGCGAGTCGTCGGCGTGCCATCAGCCTGGGTGCCGTCCGCGGGTGTTGCCGATCGATCACGTCACGGCCGCCCGGCGCCCCCCGGAGCGGAGCGCACATCAAGGCCCTTGCGTGCTGCGATCCCGATGTGTAGAGACCCCCTCGTGATCCCCGATAGCTCAGTTGGTAGAGCAGGCGACTGTTAATCGCCTTGTCGCAGGTTCGAGTCCTGCTCGGGGAGCCAAAAGCCCAGCTCCAGCACAATTCAGTCTGACCGTTCGTCCGTCGCGCCTGCGGCGGTCCGCAGACGATGGATCCGGGCCGGGCACCGTGCCCTCGTCCCACGACACCCGTGGCGGCGGCCCTGATCGAGCGCGGCGCAGCAAACCAGAAGAAGCCGCGATCCACGGCACTGCCCTCAGCATCCCCCGAGCGACCGGCCTCATCCCGATCCAATCGATCGCGCTCGGTCGGGACGGATCGGCAAATTCTGCCGCTCGGCCGTTCCTGCCGAAGGACGTCCTGCAAGGGCGCTTGAAATCATTGCGCTAATTCTGGAACGTGCCATGCCTGCCCACATCGAACGCGGTCGCGAGGGCGTACGATGTCGGTGAATGCGGTTACGGGCAGTTCTCTCCAACGGGATCTCGTCAGCGCCCTGAGGCAGGCACGCGCAGCGAGCGCCATCCAGCTCGATGCCAGCGCCCTGTCGAGCGCCGGCCAGAATTCCGGCACTGCGCCCGAAACGGCGGCCACGCCGCAGGGGACCAGCGCAGCCACGGCGCCGACCCTGTCGAGCGACCTGATGGCGTCACTCCTGCAGTTGCAATCCGACTTCAGCCAGATGGGCCTCCAGAGCGGCGTCACGACGCCAGCCGATGCGGCGGCCAATGCCGAGGATGCATCCACGACCGGCGCGGCGTCGGGCCAGGCCGCGACCGACGCCACGCCGGTGCACCGCCACCACGGCCACCACGCCCGTCCGCCCCTGCCGGACTCCTCGGAGACCGGGCAGACCGGCGCCGCGACGGACGCGACAAGCGCGTCCACGGCGTCGACCACGTCGACGGGCGCGACCTCGACCGCCTCCGCCGCGTTGCCGACCGCGAGCGGGAGCGACCTGGATTCCTTCCTGCAGCAGGTCACGAAGGCGATCACCGCCTATGCGACCGGCGGTCCGATCGGCATCGCGGCCGCGCTCACCAGCAGCGCCAAGGCCTGACGCCCCCGGGATCGCGCCACGCCTGGAGCGGCGCGACCGCCTCTGGCATAATCGGGCGAACCGGAGCTCACCATGCCCCTGACCATCCCCGTGATCCTTGGCAGCGTCCGGACCGACCGCATCGGCATCCGCGCCGCACGCTTCCTGATTGCGCAGCTCGAGGCGCGCGGCCACGCGGCACCGCTGGTCGATCCGGCTGAGCTGAGGCTGCCCCTCCTTGACCGGATGTTCAAGGAATACCCGGCCGGCGCCGCGCCGGAGCCCCTGCAACGTCTCGCCGATCTTTTCCGCCGATCCGACGCCTTCATGATTGTCACGGGGGAGTACAATCACGGTGTCCCACCGGCGTTGTCCAACACCCTCGACCATTTCCTGGAAGAGTATTTCTGGCGGCCCTCGGCGATCTGCTGCTACTCCGCCGGCCAGTTCGGCGGCGTCCGGGCGGCGATGCCGCTCCGGGCGATGCTCGCGGAGATGGGCATGTCCAGCATCCCCTCGCTCCTGCCGATCCCGCGCCTTCAGACGGCCATCGACGGGCAGGGCATCCCCGCCGAGCCTTGGCTCATACCGGCGGCCGCCCGCTTCCTCGACGAGCTGGAATGGCACGCCGAGGCCCTGCGGGATCGGCGCCAGCGCGGCACGCCGTACTGAGACACGACGCAGCGGCCACCCGCTCCCGGTCCCGTTCGGCGCGCCGCGCGTGATGCAGCGAATCCCAGGCAACCACCGGTATTCGACCCATTGCGCGCACCTCGGAGTGCGCAATTTTTCGTCCTGCACCTCGTGAGACAGGGCATTCGATTCCCAAATTGGGCAAATACTCGACACACGATTGCAGAGCAACTTGGCGCCTGCGCACCGACACGATGTTGAACGCGCGGAAGACCCAGGTCGCGAGACAGTATTGCGCTGTTGCAAAAAGGTGGCTGCACACTGCGCCGAAGTATGAGAGCTTGATCGTGTTCCCGAACCCGGACCGATTCCGATGAAGATCGACGAGAGGGCGCTCCTTCAGGAGCGCGTGCGGACGCTTGTCCTGCGCCATGCCCTGGAAACTGTTTTGGACCGGCTCACGACGGTGGCGCGGGAGGCGGGGAAGGATGCCGAGGCCGACCTCCTCAATCTGGAGCAGTCACTGGTCTCGGCCGCGCGCAGCCTCGCGGATCGCGCCAGCGCTCAGAAATTGGCGGTCCTGGTCGCGGTCGAGGATGCGAGCACGACGATCCGGGCGGCCTTCGATCACGCGCATGAGCGCCTGGACGCACTGAAACCGGCTCACCTCACCCTGGTCGAACCGACGGCTGCCGTCGCCGCGTAGCGGCCGCATCGGGGTACAGGTGCCCGGGCGATCCCGCCGACGGTGTCTCAGTGCGGCCGCGCCTCGGGCACGGGCGTGCCGGCCGAAACGGTTCCCGGCCGCCGAAATGTCGCGAGACCGGCCGACAGGCGAACGAGCATCGTCAGGCCGAGGGCGAGGAAGATCGCCCCACCACTCAGGACGACCCGCTCGATCCGGTCGGTGTTGATGACGTGGTCGGGCACCTCGACGCACTGCACGAGGATCTCGGCGACGAGCCCCAGCACCAGCAGGGCGAGACCGCCGCGGTGACAGAGCGCATCGATGGCTGCCTCGTAATCGGGGTCCTCGGTCGGCAGGCCTCCAAGGAGATGGCTAACGCCGTGTCGTTCCTCCAGCACGACGCCCCAGCCGATCAGGATCACACCCATACCCTCGACCAGGTGTCCGGCCTCATGGATCGTCGGGTGGGTCTGCAAGCCTGCGCCCCAGAGCAGCGACGTGATCTCGACCAGTGCAAGGATCAGCGGGAGAGCGATCACCGTGTTGAACACGATGATCGACCAGCGATTGAGAAGTAGGCTTGCCAGCATCGACCGGACGACAGTCTGAACGCGCATGAACGCAGGACTCGGGCAAGACTCGAGGTCATCAGCCCCAGTCCGGAGCAGGAAAAGCGCCCCTATCTCGCCTCGTCAAGGACGGCGTTCGTCTGGGACGCAGGGGCCGCAATCTGAGACGGATCATCCCGAGCGAGGCCGAATACACGGCCCAGCGCCGCCGGCGGCGCGCTTCACACCCCCGGATCACCCATCGCCCCGTCGGGCCGATTCCGCGCCGCCGTCGACGACCCGGCGTCAGGACGGTCGTTCGGGAAGCCCGAGGCTTACTGCTTGGCGCGGTTGAGGATCGTCCAGAGCACGCGGGCGACGGGCTCGGTGACCGTCCGGCGATACTTGCGGTGAACCAGCTGCCCGTTGTGATAGACGTCCTGCTCCACGTAGAGCCGCTCCCCGTCCCAGCGGACGATGTTGTCGGACTCGATCGTCTCCTCGACGCCGAGATCACCTCGGAGAATCGGGTTGCCTGTCTGGGTCAGCATACGCGCGTCCTCGTTCACGCAGTCGGTTCCACCCGGAGAGCGCCATCGCGGCCCGTGCAGCGCGACCCCAGGCAACACCCGACGCCGGGCAGCATAGGAGCGCATCGGCGCACATGCCAGCGACATGGCGGACGCATTCGAACGACCGTCACTGCGGCAGCGCCGCCCCGCGCCGGGGCGACGCCCAACGTCACCGATGTGCGCTTCGGCACGTCCAGCTCGGCCGTAAGGTGCGATGCTTCACATGCGCAACGGGTCTGCATGCAGGACGTATCCGGAACCGACCGCGCGACGGAGGCGTCCATGCTCGCTCGCCCGTTTCGCCTGATCGCTCCGGCGCTCGCCGCCCTTGGCTTGGTGGCCCTGCGCCTCGCGAGCCCGCTCATCGGGCCGGTGGCTCCGCCGCCGCCCGGCGCGTCCGAAAACGGGGGCGTCGTGTTCCGCCACTATCTCTGACGGGTTGGCGCTCAGCCCCGCCGTCTGAGCACGGCGCCTGGGATCGCGCAGGCGGCCCCGGCCGCCGGTCCCAGAACGATGTCGCCCTGGCGCGGGTTGTTCACGGTGAACGGCGCTGTCTCCTGCAGGCCGATGAATCCGCGCCCGAGCTGCGGCACGAACAGATCTCCGCCGAACCGGACGAAGCAGCGATCGAGAACCGCTTCGTAGTCGAAGGTGCGCTGGGTCACCGGGGCGCCCCCCGCGGCGGGCACGCCGCAATACGCCGCGATATCGATCCGGCCCGGATGGGACAGCCGCAACGGCAGGGACTGGCCCGGCAGAAGCGTGGCGGGCGGGCCGCCGTCCTGGCGCGCGACCATGACGAGGTTCGACCGGTTGTAGACCCGGCGCAGGCAATCCGCCGACGCGCCGGAGACGACCGAGACCGACCCGGCGATGCCGAGCACCAGTCCGGCCCACGCGCATCCAACACGCTTCGTCACCGCAATTCCTCCGCCGGCCTGGCAATCGATCGGTCGACGCCGTCGATGTGCCGTCCAAGACTTGAACAGCGGCCAGCTTGGCCGCGCAAGGCGAACGCGGCAAGAGCGGTGGTGTTCACGCCGGCATCGTAAATTCCGGTCGGCGGAATGCGCCGCACGCCGGCGCGCATGCTCAGCGGCGCTCGTACAGCAGCCGGGCGCGGATCGTACCGGGGATCGCGCGGATCTCGGTGAGCAGCGCCTCCGCATCCGCGTCGGTGGCGTCGGTCTCCAGCACCACGTACCCGACCTCGCCGTCGGTCTGGTAGAACTGGGCGGCGATGTTGACGTGGCCGCGGGAGAAGACGTCGTTCAGCCGTCCGAGCATGCCCGGCAAGTTCCGCTGGACGTGGATGAAGCGCGTTCCGGTCGGCCGCGCCGGGAGCTGCACCTGCGGGAAGTTCACGGCGCCGACCGTCGAGCCGATGTCGGAGTAATCCACCAGCTTGCGCGCCACCTCGGACCCAATGCGCTCTTGGGCCTCCTCGGTGGAACCGCCGATATGCGGGGTGAGGATGACGTTCTCCAGGCCCTGGAGCGGGCTGACGAAGGATTCGGCGTTGGAGCCGGGTTCCACGGGGAAGACGTCGACGGCCGCGCCCTTGAGATGGCCGTCGCGGAGAGCCCCGGCCAGGGCGTCGAGATCGACCACGGTGCCGCGGGCATTGTTGATCAGGAACGCGCCGGGCTTCATCGCCCGAATCTCTCCCTCGCCGATCATGTTGGCGGTGGCTTCGGTCTCGGGCACGTGCAGCGAGACCACGTCGCTCTGCGCCAGGAGTTGCCGAAGGGACTCGGTCGGCTCGGTATTGCCGTGCCGTAACTTGTCGGTGTGATCGTAGAACAGCACCCGCATGCCCATGGCCTCTGCGAGCGTCGAGAGCTGCGTACCGATATTGCCATAGCCCACGATCCCGAGGGTCTTGCCGCGGACCTCCAGCGCGCCCGCCGCCGACTTGTCCCAGCGCCCGGCATGGGCGCCCACCGAGCGCGGCACGATCCGGCGCAGGAGCATCACGATCTCCCCGATCGTCAGCTCCGCCACCGAGCGCGTGTTCGAGAACGGGGCGTTGAAGACCGGGATCCCCCGGTGGCGCGCCGCCTCGAGGTCAACCTGGTTGGTGCCCACGGAGAAGCAGCCCACCGCCAGCAGCCGGTCCGCGGCCGCGAAGGCCGCCGCGTCGAGCTGCGTGCGCGAGCGGATGCCCACCATGTGCACGCCCTGGAGCGCTTCGTGCAGGGCCTCCCGGTCGAGCGCCTTGGGCAGCCGAGTCAGGTTGGCGTAGCCCGCCGCCTGCATCAGCGCCACGGCGCTGTCGTTGATGCCCTCGAGCAGAAGGACCCGGATCTTGTCCTTCGACAGGGAAAACTTGTCGGGCGTCATGAGCATCGATCGTCTGGCAGCGGGTCTACGCGGCGGCGTCCGGCCGACCCTGGATTCGGGCGGCCAGGGATACGAGGGCGCCCTGTGCGTTGCAACATGGCGCGGCGCCGGGCAGCCCCGCTCGGCTGCGACACCTGAAGCGTGCCCGACGCACGCGACGCCGAAGCACGCGCGCCCGGTCCGTCCGGAATATTCGTGCAGCCCGTCGGCGGATAGACGAACAACCTGAAGGAACTTCGCCTCGCCTCGCGGCTTCTAGAGCCCTGTCCAGTCACGACCCGTCGTCCGGCCGACCCGGGCGGCGGATTCTTACACGGTCTTTGACGATGCACATCCGCTCGGGCTTCTCGATTGCCTTCGATACGTTCGGCCCGACGCCGATGAACCTGCTCCTCAACGTGCGCCCGGAGCGCCACGGGGATCTCGTGACTCCGGAGGCGATCACCTTCGACCCTCCGGTTGCAGCCCGCCGGCATGTMGATGCCTTCGGCAACGTCAGCACGCGCATCGTCGCGCCGGGCGGCCGGATCACCATGGCGGCCGATTTCACGGTCGCCGACAGCGGCCTGCCGGACGATCAGGCACCCGGCGCGCGCCAGATCGCCGTCCAGGATCTGCCCGACGACGTCCTGATGTACCTGCTCGGTTCGCGCTACTGTGACACCGACAAGCTGTCCGGCATCGCGTGGTCGCTGTTCGGCGGCACGCCCGAGGGCTGGGCGCGGGTCCAGGCGATCGTCGACTTCGCCCACAATCACTTGCGCTTCGATTACCAGTTGGCCGACGCCACGCGCACCGCCTTCGACGGGTACACGCAACGGGTCGGTGTCTGTCGGGACTTCGCCCATCTGGCGATCGCCCTGTGCCGGTGCATGAACATCCCGGCCCGCTACGCCACCGGCTATCTCGGCGACATCGGCGTGCCGCAGGACCCGGCGCCGATGGACTTCTCCGCCTGGTTCGAGGTCTTCCTCGAAGGGCCGGACGGCCCACGCTGGTACACGTTCGACGCGCGGCACAACTGCCGCCGCATCGGCCGCATCGTCATGGCCCGCGGCCGCGACGCCACCGACTGCGCCCTGACCACGAGCTTCGGCACCGCGCTGCTCGTCCGGTTCGACGTCCATACCGACGAGTCCGTCGCGCCGCCGGACGCCCTGGCGGCCTGACGCGCTCCCCGGACTAGACGGTCTCGACGGGTTCCGGGACGATCGCCGTGTCGTTCGCCAGATGCAGGAAGGTCGGATCGAACTCGGCCACCTTGACCAGCGTCGCCCAGTCCTCGATCGTCAGCGTGCCTCCGCTGAGGGTCACGAGCCCGCGCCCCCTGAGGGTGCGCAGGACGCGGTTGAGGTGGACACTGGTCAGGCCGAGGGCGTCGGCCATTTCCGCCTGCTTGGGGGCGAGGGGGCAGCTCAGGCCCCGGGCGAGCCCGACGGCTCTCTGGCGGAGATACAGCTCGCAGAACATGTGGGCGACGCGCCCGAGGGCCTGCCGCCGCCCCAGGCTCGTGATCCGCTCGCGATAATGGGCGGCATCGATCAGGCTGTCGCGCCAGAGGATACCGGCGAGGCCCGGGTTCCGGAGGAGGACCGCGCGCAAATCGTCATGCGCGATGAACGCGACCGCGCAGGCGCTCAGCGTGGCAAGGTTGTGGTCCATCCGATGCAGGTGGAGGCTCTGCAGGTCAGGAACGTCGCCGGCGATGTAGAACGACAGGATCTGGCGACCGCCCTCCGCGAGCGCGGCGTAACGATAGATCCAGCCCTGCAGGACGAGGCAGCTATGGCCCGGCCGGTCGCCGAACTGGACGATGTCGTGGCGGGCCGGAAGGTTGCGGACCGTATGGGGAAGGCCGAGGAGCGCGGCACGGTCCGACTCCGCGAGAGGCGCGATGCTGTCGAGCTTGCGCGCCAGCATCTCCATCGGGGCGTTGTAGCCGTTCGGCATGCGCGTCACCCTCCGGATCGCATGGATGGTGGGGCGGCGCCGGACCGGGGCTCCGCAGCGTGTGCGTCGTGATCGAGGTTCCGCACCCTCTGCCCCCCAAAACCGCTCCGGATCGGCCGGACCCGCCCGAGCGCCGGTCCCGCTGCGCCTTTCGCACCGGGTTCGCCACACCGCCGACAGAGTTGCCGCATCCGCTTCCATCGGCAAGACCGTACGGCGCGACGGCGCCTGGCGGTCCACCGAGCCTAAAACCCCAATCGGTTGAAGTCGCAAGGACGATGTTGTATGGGACGCGCGTCCTCCCGGATCCGCCCTCGCGCGCTCGTCTTCTGGCGCGCCCGCCGGGCCGCCGGATGGACCGCCCTCGTCATCCGTATCGACGCGTCGGCAAACCGGCTCCCGCGGGACCGGTCGCCTCTCCCGAAAGACTCCGGGGAGGCCGCGGCGAACGGGGGCGCCTGCAACGCGAGCCGCCGACGCAACGGGCCTCCGCTGGAGGCCGTTCAGGAGATGGAATGACCGCAGGTACCGCTCTGGGGCACAGCCCGAGCCGCGACGATTTCGCCGCCCTCCTCGAGGAGAGCTTCCTCGAACACGAGATCACCGAAGGCTCCGTCGTCAAGGGTCGCGTCGTCGCGATCGAGAAGGACGTGGCCGTCATCGACATCGGTGCCAAGACGGAAGGCCGTGTCGCGCTCAAGGAATTCACCGGCCCCGGCCGGGAAGGCGAGCTGAAGGTCGGCGACGAGGTCGAGGTCTACGTCGACCGGATCGAGAACGCGCTCGGCGAAGCCGTCATCTCGCGCGACAAGGCGCGCCGCGAGGAGAGCTGGGTCAAGCTCGAGAAGTCGTTCGAGAACAACGACCGCGTCACCGGCACGATCTTCAACCAGGTCAAGGGCGGCTACACCGTCGACCTCGACGGCGCCGTGGCGTTCCTGCCGCGCTCGCAGGTCGACATCCGTCCGGTCCGCGACGTTACCCCGCTGCTCGGCACCCCGCAGCCGTTCCAGATCCTCAAGATGGATCGCCGTCGCGGCAACATCGTCGTGTCGCGCCGGACCGTGCTCGAGGAGAGCCGCGCCGAGCAGCGCTCGGAGCTGGTGGCCAACCTCGAGGAAGGTCAGGTCATCGACGGCGTCGTCAAGAACATCACCGAGTACGGCGCGTTCGTCGATCTCGGGGGGATCGACGGCCTGCTGCACGTCACCGACATGGCGTGGCGCCGCGTGAACCACCCGTCCGAGGTCGTGACCATCGGCCAGACGGTCAAGGTCAAGATCATCAAGATCAACCACGAGACGCACCGCATCTCGCTCGGCATCAAGCAGCTGCTCGCTGATCCGTGGGAGGGCATCGCCGCCCGCTACCCGGAGGGCGCCAAGCTCAAGGGCCGCGTGACCAACATCACCGATTACGGCGCCTTCGTGGAGCTGGAGCCGGGGATCGAGGGCCTGATCCACGTCTCCGAGATGAGCTGGACCAAGAAGAACGTCCATCCGGGCAAGATCGTCTCCACCTCCCAGGAGGTCGAGGTCCAGATCCTAGAGGTCGATCCGGTCAAGCGCCGCATCTCGCTGGGCCTCAAGCAGACTTTGCAGAACCCCTGGGAGGGCTTCGCCGAGAAGCACCCGGTCGGCTCAGAGGTCGAGGGCGAGGTCAAGAACAAGACCGAGTTCGGCCTGTTCATCGGCCTTGAGGGCGACGTCGACGGCATGGTCCACCTGTCGGATCTCGACTGGAACCGTCCCGGCGAGCAGGTCATCGAGGAGTTCAAGAAGGGCGACATGGTCCGCGCCCAGGTTCTCGACGTCGACGTCGAGAAGGAGCGGATCTCGCTGGGCGTGAAGCAGCTCGGCGGTGACCCCTTCGCCGAAGCCGGCGAGATCAAGAAGGGTCAGATCGTCACCTGCGAGGTCATCGAGGTGAAGGATGCCGGCGTCGAGGCGAAGATCGTCGACACCGACATGCAGACCTTCATCCGCCGGGCGGAGCTCGCCCGCGACCGCGGCGACCAGCGCCCCGAGCGCTTCGCCGCCGGCGAGAAGTTCGACGCCCGCGTCGTTCAGTTCGACCGGAAGGCCCGCCGCGTGCAGGTCTCGATCAAGGCCCTCGAAATGGCCGAGGAGAAGGAGGCGATGGCTCAGTTCGGCTCCGCCGATTCGGGTGCCTCGCTCGGCGACATCCTGGGTGCCGCCTTCAACAAGAAGCGCACCGACGACGAGTAAGACGCAGCCGTCCGCCGCCCGGCCCGTCCGGGCGGCGGATCCACGGCTCAGAGACCCGCGCAGGACCTCGGTCCGGCGCGGGTTTTCTT
>NZ_JBFUGA010000013.1:0-83079 GCF_056403155.1 Methylobacterium sp. P3_A11 | reverse complement strand
GCTCCGCGACATTCGTTTCCAGCGTCGCGAGCCGACCCCGCAGTTCCGCCAGCTCGTCGGCGATGGTCAGCGCCGCCATGACCTGGAGGCGCATATCGCCGATTTCACCGAAGCTCTTGCGCATCTCGGCGATGCGCCCATCCAGGGTCGTGGCGAGCCCAGTGAGGTGGGCTTCCTCCCCCTCCCCGCAGGCCATGCGATAGCTGCGGCCGTCGATGGTCACGTTGATCTGCGGCAAGGGCGGCTCCGCTCGGCGCTCCGTCGGGCGCGGATGTTGGGGTCAGGCGCGTCCGAGCACATCCTGAACGGTCTCGATCGCCCGGTCGAGCCGATGGCCGACCTCCCCGGTCGCGGCCGTGACCGCGGCGAGGCGGGCGCTCGCCGCGTCGAGGGCCGCAGCCAGGCGGGCGCGATCCTCTTCCATCAGGGCGAGTTCCGCGTCCCGGTCGTCCGGCTGTGCCGCGGTGTCGAGGCGATGCTGGACGACGGCATCGAGGCGATTGATCGCCACTTCGAGCCGGCCGAGGGCGTCGTCGATGGAGCGGGTCTCGGTCTCGTCGGCCATAGGTCCTCGTCTGCCTCGACGGGCAGCTTTCCGTCGAATCCGGGCGAAATTCCAGCAGGGAATCGCGTTCGATCCCCAGCGGACGGCCGGCCAATGGATAACCGCGACCCTTGTTTATTGGTCGGTGGATCGAAGGTCTTTGTCACGGCGATGCGTTTGACAGGTTGAGGCGCCATGTTAGACAGCCGCGCGCTCCCGAGAGGGACCGCGCGAGACCTGCTGGGGGCTGGTCCGCGACAGTTCCGAGGCCTCAGCCGGCGCCGTCCGATCCGACGGTCACGGGCATCGAAGCCCGGCCTCTCCCGGCCCGGTTCATCGCAGGTTCAAACCCGCCCGCCCAGATCCGCCCGGCCCGGACGGCATGGCGGGCCGCCGAGACCGCTCCGCGGACCGCGCCCCGAGGTCCGGCGCGCGGTGAGCCGCATCACGAAGGAGTCACGCCGTGACGAAGGTTGCCATCAACGGGTTCGGACGCATCGGCCGCAACGTCCTGCGCGCGATCGCGGAAGCCGGCCGCAGCGACATCGAGGTCGTGGCGATCAACGATCTCGGCCCGGTGGAGACCAACGCCCATCTGCTCCGCTTCGATTCCGTGCACGGCCGCTTCCCCGGCGACGTCGCGGTCGACGGCGAGTTCCTCGTCGTGAACGGCAAGCGCATCAAGGTCACGGCCGTGCGCAACCCGGCCGAGCTGCCGCACCGCGACCTCGGTGTCGACATCGCGCTGGAATGCACCGGCATCTTCACCTCGAAGGACAAGGCGAAGGCCCACCTCGATGCCGGCGCCAAGCGCGTCCTCGTCTCGGCGCCGGCCGACGGTGCCGACCTGACGGTGGTCTACGGCGTGAACCACGACAAGCTCACCCGTGAGCACCTCGTGGTGTCGAACGCATCCTGCACCACGAACTGCCTCGCGCCCGTGGCGCAGGTGCTGGACGCCGCCGTCGGCATCGAGCGCGGCTTCATGACCACGATCCATTCCTACACCAACGACCAGCCCTCGCTGGACCAGATGCACAAGGACCTCTATCGGGCGCGCGCCGCGGCGCTCTCGATGATCCCGACCTCGACCGGTGCCGCGAAGGCCGTCGGCCTCGTCCTGCCGGAACTCAAGGGCAAGCTCGACGGGACCGCGATCCGCGTGCCGACTCCGAACGTCTCGGCGGTCGACCTCGTGTTCACGGCCAAGCGCGCGACCTCGGTCCAGGAGATCAACGACGCGATCAAGGCCGCGGCCGCCGGCCCGCTGAAGGGCGTGCTCGGCGTCACCGATCGCCCGAACGTCTCAATCGACTTCAACCACGATCCCCACTCGTCGACCTTCCACCTCGACCAGACCAAGGTCATGGACGGCGTGCTCGTGCGCATCCTGACGTGGTACGATAACGAGTGGGGCTTCTCGAACCGCATGGCCGACACGGCCGTGGCGATGGCAAAGCTCATCTGAGCCTCGTGCCCGCGGCCGTCGCCTCCTGAGGGGCCGGCGGCCGCGCCTTTCATCGGACGGCCTTTCTTCGAACCAGGGACTCTCCAGGGATGACCGACGCTTCGCAGGGCACGTCGAGCGGGCCAGCTGTTGTGCCGCCCCCCCCCCGGCCGGCTCCGCCCCCGCCCGTCGCTGCGGGCGCGCCCGCAGCTTCCGCACCGTCTCATGCGTTGCCGGCCAATCAACTCTTCGATCAGCTCGCGCGGATCGAGGACAAGTGCTCGCGCATCGAGGATAAGTACGCCCGCTCCGAGGCGCTGCTCTCGCGGGTCGAGGACAAGGTCGAGAACGCTTCGACCCGGATGAACGAGGCGGCTCGTCAATCCGATCTCGCCGCCCTGCGCACGGAGATGCGGGGGCTCGCCGAGCGCACGCGCCGGCTGCCCGGCACCGGCGCCCTGGTCCTGACCGCGGTGATCACCGCGATCCTCACCGTGGTGCTGATGATCGCCGTCCAACGGCTCAACCTCGACCATCTGCTGCCGCAGCGCGCCGCCGTCGGCACGACCGTCCAGTAAACCTGACTCACCCGCACAGGACCGCATGAGCGCCTTCCGCACCCTCGACGACGCCGGCCCGCTGAAGGGCAAGCGCGTTCTGATGCGCGTCGACCTGAATGTGCCGATGGAGAACGGACGCGTCACCGACACCACGCGCATCGACCGCGTCGTTCCGACGATCCGCGAGGTCGCCGCACAGGGCGCCAGGGTCGTCTTGCTCGCTCATTTCGGCCGTCCGAAGGGCAAGCGCGAGCCGAAGGATTCCCTGGAACCGGTCGTCCCGGCCCTTGGAGCCGCCCTCGAGCGCTCCGTCGGCTTCGCGTCGGATTGCGTCGGTGACGCGGCCGCGAAGGCCGTGGCGGCGCTGCAGGATGGCGACGTGCTGCTCCTGGAGAATACCCGATACCATCCGGGCGAGGAGAAGAACGACCCGTACTTCGCGGATGCGCTGGCGGCGAACGGCGACGTCTACGTCAACGAGGCCTTCTCGGCGGCCCACCGCGCCCACGCGTCGACGGAAGGGCTGGCGCACCGGCTGCCGGCCTATGCCGGTCGCGAGATGCAGGCTGAACTGGATGCCCTGACCAAGGGCCTCGAGTCGCCCCAGCGCCCTGTCATCGCCCTGGTGGGCGGCGCCAAGGTGTCGTCCAAGATCGACCTTCTCGAAAATCTGGTCGCCAAGGTCGACATGCTGGTGATCGGCGGCGGCATGGCCAACACCTTCCTGCACGCGCAAGGGAAGGCCGTGGGCAAGTCCCTGTGCGAGAAGGATCTCGCCGAGACCGCCAAGCGCATCCTGGCTGCGGCCGCGAAGGCGGGCTGCCGGATCATCCTGCCGGTCGACGCGGTCGCGGCTACGGAATTCAAGGCGCAGGCACCGCACCAGACCGTCCCGGTGGATGCGGTGCCCGAGGCCAGCATGATCCTCGACGCTGGCCCGCAGTCCGTCACCGAGATCAACGCCGCGATCGACGGGGCCAAGACCCTGGTCTGGAACGGTCCCCTGGGCGCATTCGAGCTGGCTCCGTTCGACGCTGCGACGGTGGCCGCCGCCAGGCATGCAGCCGCGCGGACGAAGGACGGCCAGCTTGTCTCCGTTGCGGGCGGCGGCGATACCGTGGCCGCGCTGAACCACGCTGGCGTGGCTCAGGATTTCACCTACGTCTCGACCGCGGGCGGTGCCTTCCTCGAATGGCTCGAGGGCAAGGCCCTGCCGGGCGTGGAGGCGCTGCGCGCGAAGGGCTGAGGCGGCGCCCGATCGGAGTCCGCGCACGGTTTTCAGGAGCGCGACCAGCATGCGCGTGATGGTACGGAGCACGGCAGGCGAGTTCGAAAGGTGGGTCAGCGAGGTCAAGCTACGCGTGGCGGCGCTGGAGAGCGGAAGCCGGTGAGGATCGTTTGCCGAATGCGTGCTCTGTTTCGCTTCGGAGATTGACCGGATGCGAGGCTCCCGGCAGATCGGCACGAGAGGGCTCGGCTGAGGGCTTCACGGCGCCACCGGCGATCGGGCAGACGACCACACGGAAACGGGAAGACAGGCACGATGGCACGCATCACCCTCCGGCAGCTCCTCGATCACGCCGCCGAGCACGAGTACGGCGTGCCCGCCTTCAACCTGAACAACATGGAACAGGGGCTGGCGATCATGGCGGCGGCCGACGCCACCGACTCGCCGGTGATCCTCCAGGCGAGCCGCGGCGCCCGCGCCTACGCCAACGACGTCGTGCTGGCCAAGCTGATCGACGGCCTCGTCGAGATCTACCCGCACATTCCGGTGTGCATGCATCTCGACCACGGCAACAACGAGGCCACCTGCGCCACGGCGATCCAGTACGGCTTCACCTCGGTAATGATGGACGGGTCGCTCAAGGCCGACGGCAAGACGCCCGCCGACTACAATTACAACGTCGAGATCACCCGCAACGTCACCAAGATGGCCCACTGGGCCGGTGTCTCGGTCGAGGGCGAGCTGGGCGTGCTCGGCTCCCTCGAAAGCGGCCAGGGCGAGGCCGAGGACGGCCACGGCGCCGAGGGCACCCTCAGCCACGACCAGCTCCTGACCGATCCGGACGAGGCGGTGAAGTTCGTGGAGGCCACCAAGGTTGATGCCTTGGCGGTTGCGATGGGCACGAGCCACGGCGCCTACAAGTTCACCCGCAAGCCCGACGGCGAAGTGCTGGCGATGAACGTGATCGAGGAGATCCACCGTCGCCTGCCGACGACCCACCTCGTGATGCACGGCTCGTCGTCGGTGCCGCAGGATCTCCAGGACATCATCAACCAGTACGGCGGTCAGATGAAGCCGACCTGGGGCGTCCCGGTCGAGGAGATCCAGCGCGGCATCAAGCACGGCGTGCGCAAGATCAACATCGACACCGACAACCGCATGGCGATGACCGGCCAGATCCGGAAGGTGCTCAACGAGAACCCCTCCGAGTTCGACCCGCGCAAGTATCTGAAGCCCGCCATGGAGGCGATGACGAAGCTCTGCCGGCAGCGGTTCGAGGAATTCGGCACCGCCGGAAAGGGCTCGACGATCCGGCCGATCTCCGTCGCCGAGATGGCCAAGCGCTACGCCAGTGGCGCCCTCGATCCGAAGATCGGCGCCCGGTAGGGCCGGATAGGCGGCGTCGATGAGCAACAATTCCCGCCTCGCCCTGCTCGGGCCGCACGGCCTCGACGCGGACGGTATCGCGGATTTCGCGGCGGCCCTGAAGGCCGCCTGCGAAACCGGCGCGGTCGCCGCCGTGATCCTGCGGCTCGCCGCTGCCGACGAGCGCGGGCTGACCGCCCGCATCAAGGCTGTCGCCCCGGTGGCGCAGGAGCGGGGCGCGGCCCTGGTCGTGGCCTGCCCGGGCTTCACCGGCGATCTCGCCACGGTGGCGGTGCGCGGCGGGGCCGACGGGATCCACGTCGACAAGCCGCGCGACCTGAAGGACTTGCGCGGACGGTTGCGGGACGGGCGCATCCTCGGCGCCGGCGGCCTCGAAACCAAGCACGCGGCGATGGAGGCGGGGGAGGCCGGGATCGACTACCTGATGTTCGGCGGCCTGTATCCGGACGGGGTCGCGCCGGACGCCGCAACCGTGCTGGCCAGGGTCTCGTGGTGGGCCGAGATCTTCGAGACGCCCTGCATCGCCGTCGCGACCACCCATGAGGAGATCGCCCCGCTCGCTGCCACCGGCGCCGAGTTCGTCGGGCTGGAGAGCGGCCTGTGGCTGACCGATCCGGCGGCCGTCGAGCGAGCCCGACGCGCCGTTCAAGAGGCGGCCGCGTGAGGCGCGGCGTTCCTCTGGTCATCCTGGGTTTTACCGCAGCGGCGGCCTTCCCACTCCCGGCGCGGTCGGCGTCGGAACTTGCCGGTCCCGCGGCGCCGGGCTCGACCACCGCCCGCTCCGGCAAGGCCCCGATGCCGGAACTGCCGAGCCCGTACACGCCGAACTACACCCGCGGTGCCGTGCCGCCGGCGGGCGGACAGCCGGCGGACATCGCCTACGGCGCGTATCAGCGTGGCCAGTACGTCACGGCCTTCCGAGAGGCGACCAAGCGTATCGAGACGAATCCGAAAGATGCGGCCGCGATGACGCTGCTCGGGGAACTGTACAACCAGGGCCTCGGCGTGAAGCAGGATGCCGTGAAGGCAGCCGACTGGTACCGCCTGGCGGCCGCCCAGAACGATGCATCCGCCATGGCGTCCCTCGGACTCATGGCACTCGATGGTCGCGGCATGCCCAAGGACCCGAAAGCGGGTCGCCGCTGGCTGGAGCAGGCTGCCGGCCAAGGCTCGCCTACGGCTGCCTACAATCTCGGACTGATTTTGATCGGCACGGGTGCCACCGCCGATGAGGCCGCTGCGGCCACGCAGTTCCGCAAGGCCGCCGAGGCCGAGATCGGCCCCGCGCAGCACGATCTGGGCGTGCTCTATCTGCAGGGACGCGGCGTACCGAAGGACCCGTCCAAGGCGGCGGAGTGGTTTCGTCGCGGCGCCGACAACGGCGATCTCGCCAGCGAGGTCGAGTACGCGATCCTTCTCTTCAACGGCACCGGCGTCAACAAGGACGAGCGCGCGGCCGCACGCTACTTCCTCCACGCCGCGTCACGCGGAAACGCCATCGCGCAGAACCGGGTCGCGCGGCTCTACGCCGTCGGCCGTGGCGTAGCCAAGAATCTTGTCGAGGCCGCGGCCTGGAACCTCGCCGCGGCCGGACAGGGCCTGTCCGATGCCTGGCTGGACCAGACCCTGTCCGGCCTCTCCGCCGACGAGCGCACGCGCGCCGAGCGTCTCGCCAACGAGCGGATCGAGCAGCGCTGACCGGATAGAGCCGTCCCCGATCGTGTTGCAACGGTTTGGAAGGACGGCGACCCTGGTCAAGACAGCCGCGCCCCGTTCCCCAATCCCGCATGGGAGTGGGGGCGCGTCGCGAGCTGCCGCCCGCTCTCGTGTTCGGCCCGGATGTGTGACCGTCGCAGGCCAAATCGGTGAGGGGACCTCGCCGTGTGCGGCACGGGCTCGGCTACCGCCCCCCTCCCCCGACCCGCTCGGGAACGGCTCTAGACGTCGGCCTTCGACCAGTCGACACCGGCCTCAAGGTCCGGCAGCAGGACGACGCTCTCCTGCTCGTTCGGGTCCGTCCGGGCGATCACGGCCGTGACGGGCTCGGTCCGGCTCCGATTGTAGGGCAGGTGCGGCACGTCGGCGGCGATGTAGACGAACTCGCCCGCCCCTGCGATCGCGTGGTTCTCCAGGCGGTCACCCCAGAAGCAGCCCGACACGCCGGACAGGACGTAGATCGCCGTCTCGTGCGATTCGTGCTTGTGGGCATGCGCGCGTTCGCCGGGCGGGATCTCCAGGAGCTGCATGTGCAGCGCCTTCGATCCCACCGCCTCGGCGGAGATAGCGGGTCGATAGATGTGACCCTGCTTGCCGCGGAACGGCGCACTCTCGTGCACCACCCGCAGCCCCTGTTTCACCGTGCCGGACCCGGAACTCATGAACCTTCCTCCACTCTGAAGGCGGGATCGATGGGGATCTGCATGCCGTTGACCAAGGCGTTGGTCTGGTTGGCCATCCCGACCACGGCCAGGAACTCGCCGTGCTGCTCGGCCGTCAAGCCCTTAGCGCGCGCGGCGGCCGTGTGGGAGTGGATGCAGTACGGGCAGCCATTGGCGATCGAAACCGCAATGTAGACCAGTTCCTTCGTCAGCGGATCCAGGCTTCCCGCCCCCATGACGGTCTTCAGCGTGGACCACGTGCGTTCGAGCAAGGCCGGATCGTTGGCGAGGCCGCGCCAGAAATTGTTGATGACATCGGAACCCCGGGTCGTCCGGATGTCGGCGAAGACAGCGTGGACGCGCGGCTCGGCCTCGGCCTCGGCATCGGACCAGAGCTTCACGGTCGCCATCGCGGCCCCTCCCTCAGAGTTTGCACGCGCCCTCGAGCGCCCGGTTCTCGGCCTCGGAGAACATCCGCGACCGGATATGGAAGCGCTTCTCGCGTCCGTTCTCCAGGGAGAACATGCCGCCACGGCCCGGCACGACGTCGAGGATCAGATGCGTGTGCTTCCACACCTGGAACTGCGACCGGCTGATGAAGAAGTCCGCGCCGCCGACCGTGCCGAGACGGACGTCCCCGTCTCCGACGACGAAATCGCCGACGGGGTAGCACATGGGCGAGGACCCGTCGCAGCAGCCGCCCGACTGGTGGAACATCACCGGTCCGTACTCGCTCCGCAACTCGTCGATCAGCGCGAGGGCCGCCGGGGTGGCGGTGACCCGCAACGGCGTCCCGTCAGCGCCGACCTGCTCCGCGACATTGGCGTCCAAAGTCTGGTCCAAATTCATGCCGTCCTCCCGGATCGATGACTGAATATGCGTGGTGACCCGCGGTTTTCCACGGCCATTCGTTCGCGCTCGCGCCGGCTCCGGATGCGGGGTGACGCGTTGTGTCAGTGCAGCGCGGCCTCTGCCGCCACAACGGACCGGGAATGCCCGCCATGATTGTTCGCCTCAGTGCCGCCTGCCTCGGCCTGCTCGCCCTCGCTGGGCCTGCCGCCGCCGAACCGCTCGCCCTCCGCGTGCAGCCCCGCGAACAGCCGCTGTTCTTGCAGCACGCTTGGCAGGTCGCCGGAAATCCCAACGTCACGCCCGACAACCCTATGGGCGTGGTCGGCTGGGACGGTCCGCCGGACGACGTCCGCGGCGTCAGCGCCGACGCCGGTCCCATGGCCCCCGGCTCGATCGCCAATCCTCCCCTCGAGGGATACGGCTACGGCGCGTATTGAGCGCGGTGGCGATCCGGGATCGAAAAAGCCCCGGCCGTGAGGCCGGGGCTGAAGTTGTCTCGGGGGGTTAACCCGGGAAGAAACTCAGAAGAACCCGAGCTTCTTGGCCGAGTAGCTGACCAGCATGTTCTTGGTCTGCTGGTAGTGGTCGAGCATCATCTTGTGGGTCTCTCGGCCGATGCCGGACTGCTTGTACCCGCCGAAGGCCGCGTGGGCCGGGTAGGCGTGGTAGCAGTTCGTCCAGACGCGGCCGGCCTGGATCGCCCGGCCGAAGCGGTAGGCACGGGTCCCGTCGCGAGTCCAGATTCCGGCACCGAGGCCGTAGAGCGTGTCGTTGGCGATGGAGAGCGCTTCGGCATCGTCCTTGAAGGTCGTGACCGACAGGACGGGGCCGAAGATCTCCTCCTGGAAGATGCGCATCTTGTTGTGGCCGCGGAACACGGTCGGCTTCACGTAGAAGCCCTCCGCGAACTCGCCGTCCTTGACGTTGCGCTCGCCGCCGGTGAGCAGCTGCGCGCCCTCCTGCTTGCCGATGTCGATGTAGCTGAGGATCTTCTCCATCTGCTCGCCCGAGGCCTGGGCGCCGATCATCGTGGCCGGATCCAGCGGCGAGCCCTGCGTGATCGCCTCGACGCGCTTCACGGCGCGTTCCATGAATCGGTCGTAGATCGACTCGTGCACGAGGGCGCGGCTCGGACAGGTGCAGACCTCGCCCTGGTTGAGGGCGAACATCGTGAAGCCTTCGAGGGCCTTGTCGAAGAAGTCGTCGTCCTCGTTGGCCACGTCGGCAAAGAAGATGTTCGGCGACTTGCCGCCGAGCTCCAACGTCACCGGGATCAGGTTCTGCGAGGCGTACTGCATGATGAGGCGGCCGGTGGTCGTCTCACCCGTGAAGGCGATCTTGGCGATCCGCGGCGACGAGGCAAGCGGCTTGCCGGCCTCGAGCCCGAAGCCGTTGATCACGTTGAGCACGCCCGGCGGCAGCAGGTCGCCGATGATCTCCATCAGCACCAGCACGGAGGCCGGGGTCTGCTCGGCGGGCTTGAGGACCACGCAGTTGCCGGCGGCGAGCGCCGGGGCGAGCTTCCACACCGCCATCAGGATCGGGAAGTTCCACGGGATGATCTGACCGACCACGCCCAGCGGCTCGTGGAAGTGGTAGGCGACCGTGTCGTGGTCGATCTCGGAGATCGAGCCTTCCTGCGCCCGCACGCAGCCGGCGAAGTAGCGGAAATGGTCGATGGCGAGGGGGATGTCGGCGTGGGTCGTCTCGCGGATCGGCTTGCCGTTGTCCCAGGTCTCGGCCAGCGCGATCAGATCGAGGTTCTCCTCCATCCGGTCGGCCATCTTGAGTAGGATTCGGGCGCGCTCGGCCGGCGCCGTCTGGCCCCAAGCCTCTTTGGCCGCGTGGGCGGCGTCCAGCGCCTTCTCGACATCCTGGGCGTCGGAGCGTGCGACCTCGCAGATCACCTTGCCGGTGATCGGCGACGTGTTCTCGAAGTAACGGCCGGCCGCGGGGGCGACCCACTGGCCGCCGATGAAGTTCTCGTAGCGAGCCGAGAAGGGCGACTTGACCTTGGCGTCGCCGAGGAATTCCGGCTTGTTCATCGCAGTGTTCCCTCCATAGGCCCCGGCCTCGCGAACCGCGGCTCTTGGGCTTAAGCTGGCGTTCGGGCGACCTATCGTCGGGGCCGCATCCGCTTCCGCTCTGTTCGCAGCCAATGGCTTTTGGCCTGTCGAATCAAGATGGACTTTTGGCCAGTGCGCGAGTGCACCGATCCTACGCGCTTCCGGACGTTACCGCGAGCGGACAAATCTCCTCAGCGCCGCGCCTCCGGCTCGGCCGCTTTCCGACGTGGTTCTCGCGCCCGCGGCTGCCCGAGACGAACGAGGGGAGAGACCGACGGGCTGTCCGATGCCCCCCGCACGATCAGCGCGACCGACGTCGCGGATCACGCCAGTGCCAGAGGCAGGGCGAGGACCGCGAGCGGCAGCGCCGACAGCGCGGCATTCCGCAGCCACGCCGGCCGATAGGCGATCAGCACCACCACGGCGAGGGCGGAACCGGTCAGCGAGCCGATCCACTGAACCGGTCCGAAGCTCCAGCCGGCCGCCGCCACCGCTGCCGCGAATGACAGGCTAAGGCCGCACCATCCGGCAGCGCGCAGGCTCCCGACGCGCTGCCGCGGCCGAGACACATGGAAAGCGGCTCGGTGATGCCGGTCGAGGCTCAGGGCCAGGGCTGCGAAGCCCGCGAAGCTCAGGAGCAGGCTGAGGATGAGCGCGGCGGGCGTCACGCTTCGACCGTCCGGGACAATCCGCCCTCGGGCGTGCGCGGCGCTGCCGCCCGACCTCGCGCCGCGAGCCGCGATCCGGCAAGGAGGACCAGACCGAGGGCTGCCATGGCGGTGTCGAAAATCATGTAGCCCGGCTGGCCCACCAGCACGGCATCGACGAGCGGAATCGCCAGGAAGGCGCAGGCCGCCACTGCGAGGGCGGCCGACCAGGCCCGTCGCCGCGGGTAGAGGGATGCGGCGATCGCGGCGGCGATCCAGGCTGCGAAGAAACCGCGCACCTCCCAGTCGGCCCGCGCTTCCAGTCCGATCGGAAGAAGCCGGTTGGCAAGGAAGTAGGCGGCCAACCCCACCGGCAACCCTGTGATGGTCCCGAGATTGAGCAACCGGACGATCCGCAGGCCGAAACCTTCGGGATCGGCGCCCTTGGGCGCACGCTTCACCGTCCAGAGGACGAGGCCGCTGGCGACCGTGGCCGCGCCCATGACACCGCAGAGGAAGAACAGGAGGCGCAGCGGCGCGGCGGCGAAATGCGCCTCGTGGAGCCCGGTCATGACCGCCCCCGTCCGCGTCGCCGCGCCGGCTTCGCCGACACGGCCGATCTCCACGCCGGAATCGGCCGCGTAGGCGATCTGCGGGTGGAGATGCGCAAGCCCGTGCGGCTCGGCGAAATACGCCGTCGCGGTGGCGCCGGCATCCCCCGGCGCGGTGATCACCAGCATCTCGGGCGCCTCGCCCCCGGCCGTCATGGCCCGCGACACGATCTCGCCGAGCGGCAGCGGCGTGCCGGGCTGCCCGGTGGGCATGCGCCCCGGCGTCATCAGGCCAGCCTCGGCGTAGTAGCGGAGCACGTCCTCGCCGTAGACGGCCTTGATCCCCCACGGCATCAGCATCGGCGCCAAGGTGACGAGGCCCGTGTAGACGATCATCAGGTGGAAGGGCAGCGCAAGGACGCCCATCACGTTGTGGGCGTCGAGCCAGCCGCGCTGGGCCGAACGGTCGCGCCGGAAGGTGAAGAAGTCGGCGAAGATGCGTTGATGGGTGACGATCCCGGACATCAGCGCGATCAGTAGGACCATCGCGCAGGCCGAGACGATCCAGCGCCCCCAGACCGGCGGCAAGCTCAATTCGAAGTGGAACCGGTACAGGAAGTCGCCGCCGCGCGTGTCGCGGACATGTGCGGCCTCTCCCGTGGCAGGGTCGAGAAGCGCGTGGTGGTAGGGTCCGTCCAGATGCGGCCACCAGTAGACTTCGACCGCCGGGTTCTCGGAATCCGGCAGTCTTACGGACCATCCGGCGGCCTCCGGCATCGTCCGGCGCAGGAACGTGCCGGCGCGTGTCGCCGCCGCGACCGGATCGACTGCCGAATCGGACAGCTCGGGCCGCATCCAGTGTGAGATGTCGGTGCGGTAATAGCTGGCCGTTCCGGTGACGAAGATCGCGAACAGCACCCATCCGATGACGAGGCCGGACCACGTGTGCAGCCAAGCCATCGACTGGCGCAGGCCCCGCGACGGGCTCAAGCCGCGCCCCCACGGGCGATGGCGAGCGCGAACCAGAGGCCCCCGGCCATCACGGCCGACGTGAGGCCCAGGACCAGGGCCGCCCGTGCCAGCGTCGGGGCGGCGAACACCCAGATCACCGCGGCCGCCATGATGGCGAAGCTCGCCAGCGTCGCCGTGGACACCGCCTCGGCGCGGGAGCCCGGCAGGATCAGCGCCAGCAAACCGCTCGCGAGCGCGGCGACCCCGTAGCCGCCCAGCGCCGCCAGGAGCACCCGACCGGCGACGGCGAGTCGATACACCGCCAGCGGCGTTGCACGCGGGTTCATCGCGCCGCCTCTCGTTCCCGTGAGCCCATGCCGCGACGTAGCAGCGGCCCAGGCCGGGACGCAACGGCTATGTTCCGGAATGATTCCAGTATGAAAAGAGAGGGTTAGGCCGGGCGGCGCGGGAGATCGCGATCGCGATGCGGCGGTCGCGAATCGGCCTCAGCGACCGAGCGTCCCGGGCGCTCTGGCCGTCTTGACGGTCCGGAGCGTTGCGGCCGCGTCCCTGGCGCTCGGTGGAAGATCGGGACCGGACTGCGCCCCGGCAAAGGTCGACGCACCTCCCGTGGCCGGTGCGCTGACACGGCGGTCGTGCGCGGAGCCCCGGCCGTAGCCGGCGTTGATGCCCGCGTAGAAGCCGGTGAAGTCCGCCGCCCGCGCGCTGCCCGCGAGTACGAGCAGGACCATCGACAACAGGCGGCCCATCGGCACACTCCGAAACAACGAAGGCGGCGGCTCTTCCGAGAACCGCCGCCTTTGCGTTTGGCAGGAGATCGCGGCGACCTTGCGGCCGACGCGAGACACTCAATCCTCGACGTTGATGCTCTGCGCCTCGCGGCCCTTCTGGCCCTCGACCACGCCCAGGGTGACCTGCTGGCCTTCGGCGAGCGAGTCGAGGCCTGCGCGGGACAGGGCGGAGCGGTGAACGAACACGTCCTTGCCGCCGTCGTTGACCGAGACGAAGCCGAAGCCCTTCGCGGGATCGTACCACTTCACGGTCCCGCTCATCTCGACGGACGGACCACCGGCGGAGCGGCCACCACCGCCGCCGCCGCCGTATCCACCACCGCCGCCGCTGTAGCCGCCACCGCCACCGCCGTAGCCGCCACCACCGCCGCCGCCGTAGCCGCCACCGCCGGCGGGAGCGCCGCCGCCGAAGCCGCCGGTGCGCGGACGGAACTCGCGCCGGGGCGCGGGCGCCTCGGCCGTGGAGGTGTCAACGCTGGTGACGCTGGTGACCTGCGGACCTTTCTGGCCCTGCGCGGTCGTCACCGTCAGCCGGGTGCCCGGCATCAGGTCATCGTGGCCAGCCGCCTCGACGGCGCGGATGTGGAGGAAGGCATCGCCCGAACCGTCGCCGAGTTCGACGAAGCCGAAGCCCTTCTCCTTGTTGAACCATTTGACCGTCGCATCGCGCTCCGGACCGGACGCGACCGGCGCCGCGCCGCGCGACGGACCACGGTCGAAACCGCCGCCGCCGAAGCCGCCGCCGCCACCACCGAAACCACCACCACCGCCGCCGCCGTATCCGCCGCTGGGGGGAGCCTGATCAGGCCATCTCGGCTCGCCACTCTCGTCGAAGCCGCGCTTCTGCGGCCCCCTGAAATCACGACCACGTCCCATAGAAAGCTCGCAAAAACCGTCCGCCGCCCTTGTCTCGAATACCGCGTGCGCGCCATCCCAGACAGCCCACGCCCCGCACTATCATTACCCCAGGTCGCGGTAACCAAGAATAACGCCCCAGTCCTGACGCAATCGGGCCTTGACCGCAAGGACCTTCTTGGCCCAGACGCGCCCGTTTCGTTACTTTCTTGCGGCAAACAGCGGAGGTGGTCGCGAACCCCCGGTCGGTCCTTTCTCTTTCGAGGGAAAGCGTTAGCGAAACGCAAAGGCTGTCTGCCTAGACTCGGCGTCGTGCCCCGCTGAGCCACCCGGCCATGATCGCGACTCCGACTTTTCCCGACCTTTCGGCCCTCGTCGTCGACGAGAGCCTCTACATTCGCCGAATCGTGCGCGACATGCTCATGCGGGTTGGCATCAAGCGGGTGCTGGAGGCGCCGGACGGGGCCGAGGCGCTTGGAGTGCTGGCGGAGAGCAAGCCGGACATCAGCATCATCGACTGGGATCTGTCGATCCTCTCAGGCGAGGAGTTCATCAGGCTGGCACGGACCCCCACCACTTCACCCTGCCCGACCATCCCGATCATCCTGATGCTGGCCCAGCCGCGGCGGAACGTCGTCGACCGTGCCGTGGCGCTCGGCGTCAACGAGATCATCGCCAAGCCGTTCTCGCCAAAGACCCTATGGTCGCGCCTCGACGAGGTAATCAACCGGCCGCGGCCGTACTCGCAGGTGAAGAGTCTCCTGCGCCCGATCCCGCGTCGGGCCAGCGCCATGAAGGCGGTCGCCTGAGCGCGAGCACGATGGGACGTTGCAGTTCCCCGCCGAGCCTGTAGGGTCGCGGAGCAACAATGGCCGGGCGCGATGCTCAAGGCCGACCCGAAGGATCGACGGCCGCGCCGATGAGGGACGAGACCGCCGCGGCCGCGCCGTCCCGAATTCAGACCGGCGCGGTGCCGCTTCAGACGTCAGCCCCGCTGCCGGGCCGTGAGCGTCGGCGTGCCGCCTACGCGGCGCTCGATCTCGGCACCAACAATTGCCGACTGCTCGTCGCGGAGCCGACCTTCAGCGGCTTCCGCGTGATCGATGCGTTCTCGCGCATCGTCCGGCTCGGCGAAGGACTCGGGACATCAGACCGCCTGAGCGAGCCCGCGATCGAGCGGACCGTCGAGGCCTTGCGCATCTGCCGGTCCAAGATGCAGGCCCGCGGCGTGCAGCGCGCCAAGGTAATCGCCACGGAGGCGTGCCGGCTCGCAGTGAACGGGGCCGCCTTCGTGGAGCGCGTCCGCCGCGGCGTCGGCCTCGACCTCGAGATCGTCGACCGGCAGACCGAGGCCTATCTCGCGGTCACGGGCTGCGCGGCCCTTGCGGATCCGCTCGCGGAATCGGTGATCATCTTCGATATCGGCGGTGGCTCGACCGAGATCGCGTGGCTCGACGGTGCGGCCGCCAACCCGTCCACGGATCCGACCCTGCGGATCCGCGCCTGGGATTCCCTGCCAGTGGGCGTGGTGACCCTGGCCGAGCGACACGGCGGGGCCGAAGTCACCCGGCGGATGTTCGAGGGCATGGTCGAGGAAGTCGCCGAGAAGCTCTCGGCCTTCGCCCTGCGCGCGGCCGCCGCGGCGACGGCGCCGCACTTCCACCTCCTCGGGACGTCCGGCACCGTTACGACCATCGCCGCGATGCATCTGCGGCTCGCCCGCTACGAGCGTCGCCGCGTCGACGGTCTCTGGATGAGCGACGAGTCCGTCTCGACGGCCATCGACGATCTGCTCGACACGCGGCTCGAGCAGCGCGCGGAGAATCCCTGTATCGGTCGCGACCGCGCCGATCTCGTTCTGGCGGGCTGCGCGATCCTGGAAGCGATCCGCCGCGCCTTCCCGTCCGAGCGCCTGCGCATCGCCGATCGCGGCCTGCGCGAAGGATTGCTGATGAACATGATGCGCGAGGACGGGGTCTGGAATCGGAAGGCGGTCCGATGAGGGCGGCACGATGAGCGACCGGCGGGGCGGCGCGAGTTCCGGCGGCGGCGTCCGCGGGGAGCTGAAGCAGCGGGTCAAGACCGGCCGGGGACGGACCCTGTCGCAGAAGCGCTGGCTGGAGCGCCAGCTCAACGATCCCTACGTGGCGCGGGCCAAGCGCGAAGGGTACCGGTCGCGGGCGGCCTACAAGCTCCTGGAGATCGACGAGCGCTACAAGCTGCTCAAGCCCGGCCAGAAGATCGTCGACCTGGGTGCTGCGCCGGGGGGCTGGTCGCAGGTCGCCGCCCGCGTGGTCGGCCCGTCGGGCCGGATCGTGGGCATCGATCTCCTGGAGATCGAGCCGATGGCGGGGGTCGAGTTCATCACCCTGGACTTCCTCGATCCGGATGCGCCCGCCCGGCTCACCGGCATGCTCGGCGGCCCGGCCGACCTCGTCATGTCGGACATGGCCGCCAACGCCACCGGCCACAAGAAGACCGATCATCTGCGCATCATCGGCCTGGCCGAGACCGCGGCGGAGTTCGCCCGTGAGATTCTCGGACCGGGCGGCGCCTACCTCGCCAAGGTCCTTCAGGGCGGCACCGAGGGCGCGCTGCTGACCGACCTGAAGCGTGACTTCGCCACGGTCCGCCACGTGAAGCCGGCGGCGAGCCGTGCCGATTCCAGCGAACTCTACGTTCTGGCGACCGGCTATCGCGGTACGCCGGTCGAAGTCGTGCCGGCTAGCGAGGACTGAGACGGTCGGCGATGCTGCTCGCCTGGGCGCTGTCGCTCGTCAATCCCGCGCCCCTGCGCCTGCGCCGGCTCGGCTATGTGCGACAGAGTGGGTTGCTCCATGCCCGGTCGCGCCGCTGCCGGGCGGCCTGGGCGCCGCACCTGGCGCAGGCGCGGCGCGTCATTGGCGCGGCCGCCGAGGCGACGCGGCAGCGGCGCCACGCCATCGTCCTCGGCTCCGGCCTCCTCGACGACGTGCCGCTCCACCACCTCGCCGGCCTGTTCGACCGGGTGACCCTCGTGGACGCGGTGCACCCGTGGCCGGCGCGGCTCGCGGCCCGACGCTACCCGAACGTCACGTTGGAGACCGCGGAGATCAGCGCCGGCCTCGATGGTGCGTGGGCGGACCTGTGCGGAGACGCCGACCTGATCGTCTCGGCGAACCTGCTTTCGCAGCTCCCCATCGTCCCGATGGATGCCCACGAGGCCCGGGGCCGGGAGGCGCCGCCCCGGCTGGGTGCGCAGCTCGTGGAAACCCATCTCGCCGCCCTCGACACGCTCGCACGCCACGTGGAGCGCGTCTGCCTGATCACCGACACCGTGCAGCGTGAGGAGGACCGGGACGGGCGGATCACCGACAGCCTCGATCTGCTCTTCGGCGTCGTGCTGCCGCCGGCCGAGGGCCGCTGGGATTGGGAGATCGCTCCGTTCGGCGAGATCGGTCGGGGGCGCCGGCTGATCCACCGGGTCCACGCCTACCCGGACTGGCAAGCCGCTCGGGGCTGAGGGGTCCATGACAAAGGCCGCCCCGGTTTCCCGGGACGGCCTGACCTTGGTGCGGCATTCAAGCGGCGGTTGCTTATTCGGTCGGCACGTCGGCCGCTGGCGTCGGCGCGCCACCCTCGTCCGTGGTGCCCTCGAAACGCGGGCGCCGACGGCGACGCGGCTTGGCCGCCGGCGCGTCCTCGCTCGTGGCCTCGGGCTCGGGCGCTGCCGCCGGTTCGGCTGTCTGCGCCGGACGGACGGGCGCCATCAGGAACGCCGGCAGGCCGGTCGGATCCTCGGCCTCCACTGCGGGCGCGGCCTCGCGACGTCGCTCGCGACGGGGCGCGGCCTCGCTGCGGGGCGCCCGCTCCGGCCGGCCCTCGGGACGGGCCTCCTGCCGTGTCTCGGAGCGCGGGTTCTCACCACGTCCGCTCTCGTAACGGCCCTGATCGCTGCGGCTATCTTGACGGTTGTCTTGGCGGGGATCCTGGCGAGATTCCGGACGTGCATCCTGGCGATTGTCCGGACGATCCTGGCGGCCGTCCTGACGGTCCTGCCGGTAGTCCGGCCGACCGTAGTCCTGACGATCCTGCCGGTTCTCCTGCCGGTTCTCTTGCCGATTGTCCTGCCGGTTTTCTTGGCGATAATCCGGCCGCTGGTAATCCTGGCGCTGATAGTCCTGACGTGGCTGGTCCTGCCGCCGGTAATCCGGGCGGCCATTGTTGTCGAACCGGCGTTGATCGCGGTTCTGGAACCGGTCCCGACCCTGGCGGCCGTCCTGGTTCACGTCCTGACGGTTCTCGTAGGGCTGCGGCTGCTGGCCGGGATCGCCGTCGTCGTAGCCGTTATAGGCGTGGCCGTTCTGGCCCCCGCCGTTGCCCTGGCCGTCGTCGTCGCCCTCTTCCATGTCGTCATCGTAGGGACGACTGGCATAGCCACCGGTGTTGGCCGGCCGGGTCTGATCCTGGGCGCCGGACACGATCCGGAAGTAGTGCTCGCCGTGCTGAAAGTAATTCTCAGCAGCAACCGGATCACCGGCCGCCAGAGCATCGCGCGCAAGCTGCGCGTACTTGTCGGCGATGTGCTGCGGGGTGCCGCGGATTTTGACGTCGGGACCGTTGGATTCGTACGAGCGCGTCAGCGGATTCGGACCCTTCGGCCGGTTCCGGCCGCGCATCCGTCGATTCTGGTTTGGTCTCATCGGTCTGTAATGACCCTCGTTCACGCAAACGACTGTCTACGGGGGCGCCCAGCAGGATCTCGTGGCGCAGTCCGGCCAAGCGCATCCGGCGGCGCCGCGTGCGTGACCGCTAGCCGGCCCGCGCGTCTCTCTGACCATCCCTCGAACCATGCGTCCGGATCCAGCCGCCGGTCCTCAGTCGATTGTCAGGTTCAAGTGTGTCGACCCTCCGCGCCAACACCTGCGCGCTCTGGTTCGACGTTCTAGGGGGATCTGCGAACCGATCGGCGACCTAGGGTCACCACCGACCTTACAGCCGTCCGTCTTAACGGACGGTTCGCGATCTTCAAGGCGACTTTAGCGTTCCCCGGCTGATGCAACAAGCAATTTTTCGGTGCCGGGATCGTCGACCCTGACTTAGGCATCCCTGTGGCCGGAGAAAAGCCCCTCCGGCCGACCGAACTGCAAGACCCTGTCGTGACCCGCCAGATCCCGGGTCAGTCCTCGATCACGGTAGCCCGCCGCCTGCGCGAGCTCCCGGACCGGGATCGCCTGATCGTAGCCGATCTCCAGGACCAACGTCCCGCCCGCGGACAGCAGCGCATGGTCACGCACGGCGTCGAGGATCCGCCGGTAGGCGTCGAGTCCGTCCGGACCGCCGTCGAGGGCGGCCGGCGGATCGTATGCGCGAACCTCGAGGTCCAGGGTCTCGATCACGGCACGGGCGATGTAGGGGGGGTTCGAGACCACGAGATCGAACGCGCCCCGCAGGGCCGCACACCAGTTTCCGGCGACGAAGGCTGCCCGGTCGCCGATCCCGTTCGCCAGGGCGTTGTCACGGGCCACGCGCAGGGCGGCCTCCGAACGGTCCAGCCCCACACCGGTGGCGTTGGACAGCTCGGAGAGGAGCGCCGTCAGGATGCAGCCCGATCCGGTGCCGAGGTCCAGGCACCGGATCGGCGTCGTCCGGTCGGGTATCGCCGCCAGGGCGACCTCAACCAGGATCTCCGTATCCGGACGTGGCACCAGGGTGTCGGGTCCGAGCCGGAACGGCAGACCCCAGAACTCCCAGGCGCCGAGGATGCGGGCGACCGGCTCGCCGGCCAGTCGCCGCGCCAGCGCTGCATCGAGGGCCGCAGCCTCGTCCGTTGCGAGGGGCCGGTCGCCCCGGAGGACGAGGTCGCGGGTCGCCAGCCCGAGGATCCCGAGGAGGAGGAAGCGCGCATCGACCGCCGCCGCGCCGAGACCCGCCGCCTGCAGGCGCGCCGTGCCGTGCCGTAGGGCCTCCCGAAGGGTACGGCCCTGGCTCGAACCCTCTGCCACGGCGCCGCTCAGGCCATCCCCTCGGCGGCCAGGAGTTCCGCCTGGTGCTCGGTGATCAGGGCATCGACCACCTCGTCGAGGGCGGTGCCGGCCATCACCTCTTCCAGCTTGTAGAGGGTGAGGTTGATCCGGTGATCGGTCACCCGTCCCTGCGGGAAATTGTAGGTCCGGATCCGCTCGCTGCGGTCGCCGGAGCCCACCTGGGCCTTGCGGTCGGCGGCCCGGGCGGAATCCTTGGCGCTGCGCTCGGCCTCGTAGAGGCGCGAGCGCAGGAGGGTCATGGCGCGGGCGCGATTCTTGTGCTGGGACCGCTCCTCCTGCACGAACACCACGATCCCGGTGGGCAGGTGGGTGATGCGGATCGCCGATTCCGTCTTGTTCACATGCTGGCCGCCCGCGCCCTGGGCGCGCATCGTGTCGATCTTCAGGTCCGCGTCGTTGACGTGGATGTCGACTTCCTCGGCCTCGGGCAGCACCGCCACGGTGGCCGCCGAGGTGTGGATCCGGCCCTGGGTCTCGGTGTCGGGCACGCGCTGCACCCGGTGGGCGCCGCTCTCGTACTTGAGGCGCGCGAACACGCCGCGCCCCTTCACCTCGGCCACGACCTCGCGGAACCCGCCGACCGTGCCCTCGCTCTCGGAGATCACCTCGACCCGCCAGCCCTTCGACTCCGCGTATTTCGCGTACATGCGGAACAGGTCGCCGGCGAAGAGGGCCGCCTCGTCGCCGCCGGTCCCGGCGCGGACTTCCAGGATCGCGCTCTTCTCGTCCGCGGCGTCCTTCGGCAGGAGCAGGAGCTGGAGCGCACGGTGGGTGGATTCCAGCGTCTCCAGGGCCGCCGGCTTCTCCTCGGCGGCGAGCGCCCGCATCTCGGGGTCCGTGCCGGGCTCGTCGATCAGGGCCTCGACGCCCGCGAGGTTGTCCAGGGCCGCCCGATAGGTCCGGATGGCCGACACGACGGGATCCAGATCGGACAGCTCGCGCGACAGCTGCACCACGGTGTCCGGCTCGCCCTCCCCGGTGGCGAGCTGGGCGGTGACGAAATCGTGCCGCGCCAGAATGGCGTCGAGGCGCTCGGTGGGAAAGGGGATCATCGCCCGTGTTTCTGCAGGTCTGCGCGTGCCGTTCCAGGCCGGGCTGGGGTTTCGTCTCGGGGGAGACGCGTGGCTCGGAGGGTGTCGGACCCGTCAGGCTCCCCCCAGATCCAGACCCGTCCCGTTCGAGAACGGAAGCCGCGGCGCGTCGACCGAAATCGTCGCGGCGTTGCCGTACAACCCCGGCCGAATGTTCGGCAAGGGCTGCGCAAGCGCTTAGATAGGGACGCCGTTGGCGTGCGCGAAGGCCGTGAGCGCCGGGCGCAGGGAATCGCCGTCGTGCATCCGCGCCATCTCGGCGTGCATCAGTTCGGTCACCGCGCGGGCATCAAGGCTCAGCACCATGGCCTTCACCGGGCCGATGGCGGCCGGCGACATCGACAGGTCGCGGTAGCCGAGCCCGATCAGCGCCATGGCGTCGAGGGGGCGGCCGCCGATCTCGCCGCAGACCGTCACCGGGCAGGAGGCCGCGTTGGCCCGCTCGGCGATCAGGCGGAAGGCTCTGAGCGCCGCGACGCTGAGCGGATCGAACCGGTCGGCGACGCGGCGGTTCTCGCGATCCACCGCGAACAGGAACTGCATCAGGTCGTTCGAGCCCACGGACAGGAAGTCGGCTTCCTGGGCGATCTCGTCGATCTGGAACAGCAGCGACGGCACCTCGATCATCGCGCCGAGGCGGCATTCGCCGGGCAGCCGGTAGCCGTGCCGCTTCAGATAGGCCTTCTCCCGCTCGACGATGCCCCGGGCGCGGACGAACTCGTCCACTGTGGCGACCATCGGGAACATGATCTTCAGCGGATCGCCGTCGGCGGCCTTGAGCAGCGCGCGCAGCTGCATGCGCAGCAGCGCCGGCCGGTCGAGGCCGATGCGGATCGCCCGCCAGCCGAGGGCCGGGTTCTCCTCCTCGAGCTTGGCCATGTAGGGCAGGATCTTGTCGCCGCCGATGTCGAGGGTGCGGACCGTGACGGACTTCCCCGCAGAGGCGGCGAACACCTTCCGGTACAGCTCCTCCTGCTCCGCCGCGGAAGGCATGCGCTGCGCCACCATGAACTGCAGCTCGGTGCGGAACAGCCCGACACCCTCGGCTCCGGTTTCCTGCAGATGGCTGAAATCCACCAGCAGGCCGGCATTGAGGTGCAGGCCGACGCGCACGCCGTCGCTGGTCTGGGCCGGGACGTCGCGCAGCGCCCGGTACTGCTCCTGCCGCCGGGCGCGCAGCCGCACCATCTCGGCATAGGCGGCCTCGACCTCGGGGCCGGGCCGGACGTGGATCTCGCCGGCCACGCCATCGACGATGATGGCATCGCCCGCATCGCACAGGGCAGTGGCATTCTCGACCTCGCCCACGGCCGGGATGCCGAGGGCTCGGGCCACGATCGCCACGTGGCTCGTCGGCCCCCCCTCCTCCAAGACGATGCCGCGCAGGGTCGAGGCCTCGTAATCGAGGAGCGCCGCCGGCCCCATCGTGCGCGCCACGAGGATCGCGTTCTCGGGCAGCACCAGGGCGCCTGCCGCCTCGGGGCCGATCAACGTGCGCAGAACGCGGTTGGTGAGGTCGTCGAGATCGTGCAGCCGCTCGCGGAGGTAGGGATCGGCCTGCCGCATCATCCGGGCGCGATTGTCCGACTGGACCCTCTCCACGGCCGCCTCGGCAGTGAGGCCCGAGCCCACGGCCTCGCGCATCCGCCGGAGCCAGCCCTTGTCGTGGGCGAACATCCGGACGGTCTCGAGGACCTCGCGCGATTCCGCGGTACCGATCCGGTCGCCGCGCTCCACGAGGGCGTCGATCGCCGAGCGGACCTCCTCGATCGCCGCGTCGAGGCGCGCGACCTCGCGCTCGACGTTCTCGGCGATCAGCGTCTTCACCACGACGCGGGGCTCGTGAAGCACGACGTAGCCGAGGCCGATCCCGTCCGCGAGGGCGATGCCCCGGACCAGGACGGGGCGGCGGGCCGCTGTGCCGGCATCCGGCGCCAAGCCTTCCAGCTCGCCCGACGCGATCATCTCCGAGAGCACCATGGCGGTGGTCTGGAGCGCCTCGATCTCCTCTTCGGAGTAGACGCGGTAGGTCTTGTTCTGGACGGTCAGGACGCCGAGGGTGTTGCCGGCCCGGAGCAACGGCACGCCCAGGAAGGCGTGGTAGGCCTCTTCGCCGGTCTCCGGCCGGTACGAGAAGGCCGGGTGGTTCTGGGCGTCCGAAAGGGAGAGCGGCTCGGCGGTACGGGCGATGAGGCCGACGAGGCCCTCATCGGTCCGCATGCGGGTCTGGTGCACCGCCTCGCGGTTCAGGCCTTCGGTCGCAAACAGTTCGAGGGTGTTGTCATCCCGAAGCACGTAGACCGAGCAGACCTCGGCCACCACGTTGGCGGCGATCAGAACGACGATGCGGTCGAGTCGCGCCTGAGGGCTGACCGGCTCCGCCATCGCTTCGCGGAGGCGGCGCAGCAGCAGGCGCGGGCCTCCGGGCGCAGCGGGCATCGGTTCGTCGTTCCAGCGTCGGTGAGTGGCCGTGGCGTCGACCACCCTGCAACCTTGACGCCAAACCGGGGGTGGCAGGCGTCGGATGGGCCGCGCCACTCGTCCCAGAATCGCTCTGGGATCGGCGGATCGGCCCGTGACCGTTCAGTTCACACCACGCGACCCGCTCGAACCCGCGTCGTCCCAGGCTCAGGCCTGATCCAGGCCGTATAGCGAGTGAAGCGTGCGCACGGCAAGCTCCGTATAGGCAGCGTCGATCAGGACGGAGAACTTGATCTCCGAGGTGGTGATCGCCCGGATGTTGATTCCCTTCTCGGCCAGCGCCCGAAACGCCTTGGCCGCCACGCCGGCATGGCTGCGCATCCCGACGCCGATCGCCGACACCTTCACGACGTCGGTGGCGCCCTCGATCTGGGCATAGCCGATCTGGGTGCGGGCCTCGTCGAGGATCGCGCGGGAGCGCTGATACTCCGCGGCCGGAACCGTGAAGGTCATGTCGGTGGTCGACTGGTCGCCCGACACGGTCTGGATGATCATGTCGACGTTGATGTTGGCATCGGCCAGCGGCCCGAAGATGGCGGCGGCCACGCCGGGGCTGTCCTTGACCTTGCGCAGGGTGATCTGCGCCTCGTCCCGCGAGAAGGCGATCCCGGTAATGATCTGCTGTTCCACGATGTCGTCCTCGTCGCAGATGAGGGTGCCCGGACGCGCGGCGTCCGGCGGATCGAAGGAGGACCGGACCGTGGTCGGGACCCGGTGGACCATGGCGAGTTCCACCGACCGGACCTGCAGCACCTTGGCGCCCAGCGAGGCCATCTCCAGCATCTCCTCGAAGGTCACCCGCTCCATGCGGCGGGCCTTCGGGACGATGCGCGGGTCGGTGGTGTAGACGCCGTCCACGTCCGTGTAGATGTCGCACCGCTCGGCGCCGATGGCCGCAGCCACGGCCACCGCCGAGGTGTCGGACCCTCCGCGACCCAGCGTGGTCACCCGGCCGGTCTCGGCGTGGATGCCTTGGAAGCCGGCGATGACCGCGACCTCGCCCTTGGCGAAGCTCGCCTCGAGATTCTTCGGATCGATCTCGGCGATGCGGGCCGAGCCGTGCGCGTCCGAGGTCACGACCGGAATCTGCCAGCCCTGCCAGGACCTGGCCTTGACCCCGTCCTTCTGCAGAGCGATCGCCAGAAGGCCGGCGGTGATCAACTCGCCCGAGGCGACCACGGCATCGTATTCCCGCGGATCGTAGAGCGGATTGGCGTCCTTGACCCAGTCGACCAGCTCGTTGGTCTTCCCCGACATGGCCGAGACGACGACCGCCACGTCGTAACCGGCTGCGGCCTCGCGGGCGACGTGGCGCGCGACGTTGCGGATGCGGTCGACGTTGGCGACGGAGGTGCCGCCGAATTTCATCACCAGACGGGGCATGGTCTCTCGGTCGCGGGTTCCCGGTGGCGATTGGACGGACCGCTGCAGCCCGGTCCGGACGGTGCCCGGCGGGTACAAGCGGCTCGGTAGAGTGTCAACAACCGGCCAAGCATGGCGCCCGCGCGCCGCGGCGACTTACGCGGGATCGCCATGCTAAGGCGCGCGCTGAAACCGCGAGGACGGAACGCGCATGGACAGGGCAGCCACGGACCGGGTCACGGAGGGTTTTGTCGACCAGGGCGAGGTTGCGCGCTTCGACGCGCTCGCCGCCACTTGGTGGGACGAGAGCGGCCCGATGCGGGTCCTGCACCGATTCAACCCCGTGCGGGTCGCCTATATCCGTGACGCGCTCTGCCGGCGGTTCGGGCGCGACCCGCGCGCGCCCTTCCCGCTCGACGGGCTGACGATCTGCGACGTCGGCTGCGGCGGCGGCGTGCTCTCCGAGCCGATCGCCCGGCTCGGCGCCCGGGTGACGGGGCTCGATCCGGCCGCCCAGAACATCGCCGTGGCGCGCGCCCATGCCGAGTCGGCCGGCGTACCGGTCGATTATCGCGGTGCGACCATCGAGGCGGTGGTCGCTGCCGGCGAGCGCTTCGATGCCGTGCTGATCATGGAGGTGGTGGAGCACGTGTCGGACATGCCGGCCTTCGTGCGCACCGCCGGCGCGGCCGTGAAGCCGGGCGGTTCGCTGTTCGCCGCCACCCTCAACCGGACGCTGCGCTCCTTCGCGCTGGCCATCGTCGGAGCCGAATACGTGCTGGGCTGGCTGCCGAGGGGCACGCATGACTGGGAGAAGTTCGTCACGCCCGACGAGCTGGCCCGCGCGATCCGCGCCGGGGGGCTCGATGTCACCGACACCGTGGGCGTCGTCTACAATCCGTTGACCGACGGCTGGCGCACCGGCCGCGACACGGCGGTGAACTATATGGTCGCGGCCGAGCGCCCGGCCTGAACCGGATGCGACCGGGGTCGTTGAGGTCGCGGCGGAGGGTGCGGCGATGCTCGAGAAGATCCCCGGTGCGGTCGGCGAGGCCCTCTCCGGGTTGAAGGCCGGACGCGAGAAGACGGCCTGCCACGCGACATTTGCCGACGTTCCGGCGAGCCTGGTCCTGACCAGTCCAGCTTTCGCCGAAGGGGCGGAGCTGCCTGCGCGCTTCACGGCCGATGGCGAAGGGCTCTCCCCGCCCCTGGCGTGGAGCAACCTCCCCGCCGGCACCACTGCCCTCGTCGTCCTCGTGGAGGATGCCGGAAGCCCGACCCCGCAACCCCTCGTCCACCTGATCCTCTGGTCCGTGCCGGCGGATATTTCGGAGATCGGGGAAGGCGCGCTGCCGAGCCCCGGACATCCCGGGAACGACACGGCACTCGGCCGGAACAGCTTCCTCCGCGCGGCGTGGCTGCCGCCGGACCCGCCGACCGGACACGGTTCGCACGAATACGTCTTCCAGATCTATGCGCTCCGGAAGGCCCTGGCCTTGTCGGAGTCGCCGGGCCGCGGCGCTCTTCTCGACGCCATGCGCGGGCAAGTTCTCGCGAAGGGCGTGCTGACCGGAACCTATCATCGGTCCTGATGCGAGGCCGCGGAGCCGGACATCGGCCCCGAAACGTCGACACCGCGCGTTGTGCCCCCTCCCTCGGCTCCGTATTGTGTCGACCAGAGGGGCTGTGCGCTGGAACGGCCGGATCGGACTGGAGACCGGGCCTGTGGGCGTCGATGCGCGGACGAAGCGGCGGGGGGACGCGGATGCGGCACGGGCGCTTGCAGCCTCGGAGGTCGGGACCTGGGCTTGGCAGGTCGCGGACGATGTTCTCCGATGCGACGGCGTCGCGGCGTCCATGCTGGGGCTCCCGTGGGCGCCACGGGATCGTGCGACGACCTTCGCGGTGTTCCTGGAATGCATCCATCCTGAGGATCGACGCCGGATCGGCGCGATCATCGACGACCTCCGCCGGCGGGGCGGGCTCTACGTCGCGCAGTATCGGACGGTTTTGGAAACCGGCGAAATCCGCTGGGTTCTGGCGCGTGGGCGGTTCAACCGGGACACGTCGGGTCTCGTGAGCGAGGCCCACGGGATCGTCGTCGACGTGACCGAGAGCAGCCGGGACGGATCCCTGGACGAATCCACCTTCTGCGCCACGGATGTGGCTGCCGCCAGTATCGACAGGGTCGCTGAGATGGCCCTGGCCCTGTACGCGGCGGCCGAAGCAGGCCTCCCGCGGCCGGGTTTCGAGCGCTTGAAGCCCCAGCTCGACCTGCTGTTGCGGGAGATCGGGCGGCAGCTCGCGGTTGCACCGCCGGTGCCGGATCTCGACAGCGTCCACTGATCGGCACCCTCTCGGGAGCGCCTTGCCTAGTGAGGGCGAATCCTGATATGGCCGCGCCATCTTGCGATGCGTGAACCGTGATCGCCGGACGCGACGGCGCGTCCTGCATCGTGGTCACATTCCCGATACCTTACCGATGGACGGCCCTCCGGGCTCGAGAGACCGATGAAAATCCGCAATTCGCTCAAGTCCCTGCGCGGCCGCCACCGCGACAACCAGCTGGTTCGCCGCAAGGGCCGGGTCTACGTCATCAACAAGACCCAGAAGCGCTTCAAAGCCCGTCAGGGCTGAGGCTGTTCTGCCCGGTCCAAACCGGTCACGAACGCGCTTAGTTGATCGGGAAACGGCCGTATCCACCCGGATGCGGCCGTTTCCGCATGCGCGGCACCGCGGCACGTTGACGGATGCGGGGGTGACGCACAGTCTGCCGGCATGATGCCGACCCGTCTCCTCGCCGCCCTGGTCTGCCTGTCGGCCGTCGCCGTCGGATCGCCGGCGGCGCTGGCGCGTCCGGATGCCAACCGTGCCGGCCGTGCTGCGCCTGACGCGAAGGCGGCGCCGAAGCCGCCGAGCCTCGACGACCTGTTCGCGCGCCTGCGTGCCAGCGAAGACCCGGCCGAGGCCAAGGGCATTGCCCGTCTGATCGAGCGACGCTTCGCCGGGTCGGGCAGCCCGACCGCCGATCTGCTCACCGACCGCGCCCGGCAGGCCGTTACCAGCCACGACTTTCCCCTCGCGGCCGAATTGATGGACCGCGTCACCGTGCTGGAACCGAACTGGCCTGAGGGCTGGAACCGGCGGGCGACCGTGTTCTGGCTCCTTTCCGACAAGGACGACGCGCTGGCGGACCTGCAGCGGGCGCTGGTCCTGGAGCCGCGCCACTTCGAGGCCTGGGCCGCCATGGGCCGGATCTACGAATCGCTCGACGACAAGCCACATGCCCTGGCGGCCTTCCGGCGGGCGCGGACGCTCTATCCGCAGATGGAGAAGATCGGAGAGGCGATCGACCGCCTGGCTCCGGAGGTCGACGGCCGCGACCTGTGATCCGGGTGATCGCCGTTCTGCTGACGATCCTGGCGCTGCCCCTCGCCATCGCCGGGCTCGTCCTGGCAGTCGGCGCGGCGTCGAGCCTCGTGATCTCCCTCCGTGTCGCCGCCGCCGACCCGCCCGCCGGCCCCTTCGTCGATATTCCCGGCGGACGCCTTGCGACCCTGCAGGACGGACCGGCCGACGGCCCCCCCATCGTGCTCCTGCACGGGGCCTCGGCCAACGCGTCGGACCCGATGGAGGGCATCGGTCGACGGCTGGCTGCGCAGGGCTTCCGGGTCATCGCCTTCGACCGGCCCGGCTTCGGCTGGAGCGACCGGATTGCCGGCGCCGAGGCCGCGGCGCCCGCGGTCCAGGCCCGGCTGATCGCCCAGGCGCTTCAACGCATGGGCGTCGGTCCGGCACTCGTGTTCGGCCATTCCTGGGCTGGCGCCCTCGCCCTCGCCCTGGCCCTGGATCATCCGGACCGAGTTTCCGCCCTCGCCCTGGCCGCGCCCGTGGCGATGCCGATGCCGGACCGGATCCCGGACCTGCCGTGGTATTGGCGCATCGCGGCGACCCCGCCCGTCACATGGCTGCTCAGCTGGACCATCGGACCGCCGTTGGCGCAGCATTTCCTGCCCGAGGCGGCGCGCCGGGTGTTCCAGCCGCAGCCAGCGCGACCAGACTACCCGGCCCTGGCGCGGTCCGATCTGGTCCTGCGGCCCGGGACCCTGCTCGCCAACGTGCAGGACCTCCTCGGTCTCTCGCGCGCCCTCGCCGAGCAGGGGCCGCGCTACGGTGATATCCGCGTCCCGACTCTCGTGATCTCGGGCGAGGCGGATCCGATCGTGCGCAGCGATCTGCAGGCCGTGCCGCTCGCGCGTGCGATCCCCGGAGCCCGCCTCGTGCTCCTGCCCGGCATGGGGCACATGCTCCAGTACGTGGCCGTTGAACGGGTGACGGCGGAGATCGCCCGGCTCTCGACTGAAGCGCGGGCGCGGGCGATGCCGTTGCCGGCCGTCACGCGCTGAACACCGGGACGACGGCGCCGATCCGACCGGCGCCTATCGGGGTTCCTTGCCGCGGTCCGTCACGCCTTCTCGGCGTGCTCGCGGGTGATGAAGGCCAGGCGGACGAGGTTGGTGGCGCCGGGCGTCCCGAAGGGCAGGCCGGCCACGACGATCACCCGGTCGCCCACGGCGGCGAACTTCTCGCGCACCGCGAACTTGGCGGCGCGGAACGACATGTCGTCCACGTCGCTGGCGTCCTTGGTGACGATCGGGTGCGTGCCCCAGGCCATGGCGAGGCGCCGCGCGGTCTCGCGCCGAGGTGTCAGAGCGATCACCGTGGCGTTCGGGCGCTCGCGCGAGAGGCGCAGGGCGGTCGAGCCGGAATTGGTCCAGGCCATGATCGCATCGAGGTTCAGGGCATCGACCATCTGGTGGGCCGCCGCCGCGATGGCATCGGCGGCGGTCTCGTCCGGGGTCGCGTGCTGCGCCCGGATGATCGACCAGTAGAGCGCATCGCGCTCCACCTGCTCGGCGATACGGTTCATGGTCTCCACGGCGCCGACCGGAAAGGCGCCCGACGCGCTCTCGGCCGAGAGCATCACGGCATCCGCGCCCTCGTAGACCGCGGTGGCGACGTCGGAGACCTCGGCGCGGGTCGGGACCGGCGCGGTGATCATCGATTCGAGCATCTGGGTCGCCACCACCACGGGCTTGCCGAACCGGCGCGCGCTGCGGGTGATCCGCTTCTGCACGCCGGGAACCTGCTCCAGCGGCATCTCCACACCGAGATCGCCGCGGGCGACCATCAGGCCGTCCGAGATCTCGATGATCTCGTCGAGGCGGGTCAGGGCCTGCGGCTTCTCGATCTTGGCCATCACCAGGGCACGGCCGGCGCAGACCTTCTTGACCTCGGCCACGTCCTCCGGCCGCTGGACGAACGACACGGCGATCCAGTCGGCGCCGGCGTTGAGGCCCGCATCGAGGTCGGCGCGGTCCTTCTCGGTCATCGCCGGCACCGGGATCACCGTATGGGGCAGCGACACGCCCTTGCGATTCGAGATCTTTCCGCCGACCTCGACCCGAGTCACAGCCCGGTCCGCCGAGGTTTCGAGCACGGAGAGCCGCAGCTTGCCGTCGTCCAGCAGGATCGCGTGGCCGGCCTCAAGGGCTTCCAGGATCTCCGGATGCGGCAGGTGGCAGCGGCTGGCATCGCCGGGCGTCGGATCGCCGTCGAGCACGAAGGTCGCGCCGGTCGCGATCATCACGGCACCCTCGGCAAAGGTCCCGAGCCGGAGCTTCGGCCCCTGGAGGTCGACGAGGATGCCGATCGGCCGCTTGGCCTCGCGCTCGATCGTCCGGATCGCCTCGACCTTCTCCGGCAGCTTCTCGCGCGGGAGATGGCTCATGTTGAGCCGGAACACGTCCACGCCCGCCCGGAACAGCCGCTCGATCATCTCCGGCGAGTCGGAGGCCGGGCCCAGGGTGGCGACGATCTTCGTGCGGCGCGAGCGTTTCAAGCGGGATCCTCCGGGTCTTTTGGGCCGCATCGCTTCAGGCGACGTCGGTTCAGGGGCTTGGCAACGGGTGTGAGCATCCGGCGCCCAACAGCGTCAAGGGCATGCCCTTCACGTTACGGTTTCGCCGGTGCATCCGCCCGGTTGGAATCGGTGAGCTGGATGGTCCAGCTCTTCTGCTCGCCGGTATCGACCTCGAAGAAGCCGTTGCGGTCGTAGCCGCGGGCGAGGCAGTCCTCGATCCCCCGGATGGTGAACTCCGAATCGCGCGTGCACATCAGCGAGCGCCCGCTCCATTCGCCGCCGCGGGTGTAGTCGACCGCGAAGACATAATAGAACCGTGCCGCCAGCGCTCCCTTCAGCAGGGTCTCGCAGGCTTTCGGCGCCAGATCCCACCAGCCTTCCGTGACCCAGCCCTGCGGGTCGCGGTAGCCCAGGGAGATTCCGACCTTGCTGCCAGTCTGATTGCAGAGCCGCAGATCCGCCTTCGCGGGGCTCGCACCGAACAGCGCGAGGCCGAGTACCGTGAGAGCCGCGATGCGCTGAGCCGCCGAGACGCGAAACCTAATTGACGAGGATGATGCGGCAATCGTTGACATTGGTACAGGTCGGACCGGGGTTCACGAGGTCGCCGAGGGCCGCGAAGAACGCGGTGGAGTCGTTCTGCTCCAGCATCGCGGCCGGGTCGAGGCCGGCAGCCCGCGCCCGCTCCAGGGTCGTGGGGTCGATCAGGCCGCCGGCCGGATCGGTGGCGAGGCCCCGGCCGCCGTCGGTGCCGTCGGTGTCGGCGCTGATGCCCGAGATGCCGGGCTCTCCCGCGAGCGCCACGGCAAGCGCCATCGCGTATTCCTGATTCGGGCCGCCATTGCCCTCGCCCCGGATGGTGACGGTGAGTTCGCCCCCCGAGATGAGGGCGACGCGCCGCCCCGCCGCCTTGTGGCGCTTCGCCTCCACTGCGTGCTCGGCCGCCACCTCTCGGGCCTCGCCCTCCAGATCGGCGCCCAGCATGACCGGCTCGTAGCCGGCGGCGCGGGCCGCCTCGGCCGCAGCATTCAGGGCATCGATCGGCCGGGCGATGATCCGGTACTCGGCCCGGGCGAAGGCGGGATCGCCGGCCTTCGGCGTCTCGTTGTTGGGATCGTTGAGCAGACGCACCGCCTCCTCGGGCAGCGGGATGCCGCGGCGCTCGCAGATCGCGCGGGCCTCGGCCAGCGTCGACGGATCGGGGACCGTCGGGCCCGAGGCGATCACGGCCGGATCGTCGAAGGGCACGTCCGAGATCGCCAGCGTCAGGATGCGCCGGGCGTTGCGGGCGGCGAGCGCGAGTCGGCCCCCTTTGATCCGCGAGATGTGCTTGCGGACCGTGTTGATTTCACCGATCGGCGCGCCGGAACGCAGCATCGCCCGGGTGATCGCCTGTTTCTCGACGAGCGTCAGGTCGCCGGCCGGGGCGATCCAGTTGGCCGATCCGCCACCCGAGAGCAGAACCAGAACCTCGTCCTCCGGTCCGGCCTCGGTGGCGAGGCGCAGGGCCTCCTTGGTGGCCGCGATGCCGGCTTCGTCGGGAACGGGATGTCCCGCTTCCACCATGTGGATTCCCGGCGCCTCCTGACCGTACCCGTGCCGGGCGACCGCGAGGCCGACGATCCGGTCGTCGCCCAGCCCGTGCTGCTGGCGGTAGAACCGGCTCGCCACCGCGCTCATGCTGCCTGCGGCCTTGCCGGCGGCCAGGATGATCAGCCGGCCCGAACTCGGCGGCGGCAGGTGCGGCGGCAGGTGCGGCGGCAGGGCGAGGTCAGGGTGGGCGGCCCGGATCGCGGCCGTGAGGATCGTATCGAGCAGCGCCCGCTGCTCGCGGATGGCCGACTCGGCGACGGGCGGGACGGTTTCAGTCATGGCGTCGAACGGGCTCCTCTCTCGATCGCGTCGTGCGGTCCCCGCCCGTTTCTTCCGTGGGCGGCGGGCCCGTTTCTTGCCGTGAGCGCACGATCCTTGATAGGTGATCTGCCCGAGCGGCCGCGCGACGGCAAGCGCCATCGGTGCCCCCGCACAGATCTGAAGACCTCGGAGTCCCGTGACCCGTCCGGAGACAGAAACGGCCGCCCAGCCCGCTCATCCCTGCGAGATCCTGCCCGGTGATCCCGCCTGCGGCCTCGTCATCGCTTGCGACCACGCCTCGAACTACGTCCCGCCGGACATGGACCTCGGCGTCCCGGCCTCCGAATTCGCGCGGCACATCGCCTACGATATCGGCGCGGCCGCCGTGACGCGCCGCCTCGCGGCGCAGCTCGACGCGCCCGCGATCCTCACGAATTTCTCCCGGCTCATCATCGACCCCAACCGCGGCCGCGCCGACCCGACCCTGGTGATGCGCCTGTCGGACGGCGCCGTGGTGCCGGGCAACGCCCGGATCGACGAGGCCGGCAAGCAGGCCCGGATCGCCCGCTTCTACGCACCGTTCGACGCGGCCATCGACGCCGCGATCGACGCCGCCCGGACGGCAGGCCGGCCCCCCGTTCTCCTGACCCTGCACAGCTTCACGCCCTACTGGCGCGGCATCGCGCGGCCCTGGCAGGTCGGGATCCTGTACGACCGAGACGAGCGCTTCGCCCGTCCCCTCATCCGCGCCCTGGCGGACGATCCCGCCGGGCTGATTGTCGGCGACAACGAGCCCTACGGCGGCGGTCTGCCGGGCGACACGATCGACCGACACGCCACGGCGCGGGGCCTCGCCAACGCCCTGGTGGAGATCCGCCAGGACCTGATCGCCGGCGAGGATGGCCAGGCCGAGTGGGCCGCGCGCTTCGCCCGCATCCTGCGCCCGCTGCTCGCGGCTTGATCTCCGTCCGCCCAGACCCGAAATCGGTATCGCGCCGCCCGACCCGAAGTGAGTTGCCACCGATGAGCGAGATCGATCCGCGAACCCAGACCGAACTCGAAGCCGCGGTCTTCCGACGGCTGGTGGCGCATCTGCGCAACCGGACCGATGTTCAGAACATCGACCTGATGAACCTCGCGGGGTTTTGCCGGAACTGCCTGTCGAACTGGCTGAAGGACGCGGCCGACGAAAAGGGCGTGCCGCTGACCAAGGACGAGAGCCGCGAGAGCGTCTACGGGATGCCGTACGCGACCTGGAAGGACCGCTACCAGACCGAAGCCAGCCCGGCTCAGGTGGCGGACTTCGCGGCCGCGCAGGCCAAGGATCACTGAGCGTCCGCCGACGCCGGGAGAATCGGCTAAGCTTCCAGTAAGGCCGGCCCCTTAACCACGGGCCAGGGCGCGACCGCGCCGTGCAATCCGGAGAGCCCCATGAACGCCCACTCGATGCCCACCGCCGCAGCCCAGCGGCCCGGCGGCGACGTTTCGTCGGCCGAAGGCGTGGCCGCCGACGAACTGAAACAGTTCATCGAGCGCCTGGAGCGCCTGGAGGAGGAGAAGGCCGGCATCATGGGCGACATCAAGGAGGTGTTCGCCGAACTGAAGGGCCGGGGCTTCGACGCCAAGGCGGTTCGGACGATCCTGCGGATCCGCAAGCAGGATCACAGCGAGCGGCAGGAGCAGGAGGCGATCCTCGAGCTCTACATGCAGGCCCTCGGCATGGCGTAGGCCCCAAGCCGCGCGACGTCGCGCGGTTGAGGACCTCCGCTCCGGTCGCGGCCCCCGGGACAGCCTCCGACCGTGCCGCGCCTTGGCGCGCCCCTCCCCGTGCGGACAAGGGCGCACATAGCGGGGGCGCGTGGGATCGTTTCTTTTCACGACGCCCCGCCCGCCTGCAGGGTCGACCGTCGCAGCTTGGCCGGGGTCACGCGCCCCGGCCCGCCGCGCCTTCAGTGCGGCTCGGCCGAGGCCGATCGGTTCGGGTCGGTCAGGCCGAGGGTGCGTCCGGGATAGCCGGCGGCGTCGAAATAGCGGGCGCCTTCGACGGTCTGATATCTCAAGACCGTGACCTGTCCGGCCGAATCCGGTTCCGACCGCTCCATCCGGACCTCGAAGGCCGGCGTGCTGCCATTCGCCAGCGCCTCGGTCAGGACGCGGCCGACGAGCTTGCCCTTGGCCGGAATGGTCAGGTCGAGAACTCGCGCGATCGTTTGACCGAGATCGGCATTGCTCGCGGGCACCGGGCTCTCAAGTCCGGCGCGGAAGCTGGGACCGGCGGCACCCATGACGTTGCGGGTGTCGGCGCGGGAGAAGCTGCCGTGCATGCCCTGCCCCTGCTGCAGCCCTGTGTCGGCGACCTCGACCCCGCAGGTGGTCGGATCCACGCACCCGGTGGAGAAGCTCCGGAAATTCACCACGATCGCCGGCATCGGCGTCAGGGCCGATCCGTCGAGGGCAATGCTGGAGAGCGGCAGGGTGCCGGGGATCGATCCCAGGGCCGCGCTGACGAACAGGCCGCTGACATAATCCTGGCGGGCGAGGGCTCCCACCACCTTCCGCGCCAGGGCCGGGTCGCCACTCGGCAGATAGACGAGGTCGGAGCCGCCATTGGCTGCCACCACCACGTCGGGCCTCGCCGGATCCGAACCGATCAGGCCGTTGGCCCGGCTCGGGACGTCGTCGGGACCGAGCTTGGCGCCCTTCGCGTCCGGATCGAACAGGCTCAGGCCGAGGTCGTGGGCGAGGTCGATGGCGAGGAAGCCCGGCGGCAGCTGGCGGCTCGGGACGCCCTTGTAGGCCTGCTTCGCCGAGAAGCTCGTCGCGCTCTCCTTCGAGATGGTGGAGAAGCCATGATCCGACGTGAGGATCACGTCGGTCGTGTCCGCCAGTCCCTGCTCCTGAAGGGCGGCGAGCAGGGCCGCGAGGTTCGCATCGGCATTGCGGATGGCCGCAAGGCTCGTCGGCCCGTTGATGCCGGGAACCAGCTGGCCGAGGCTGTCGCCCTGGTTATGCTGCGTCCCATCCGGGTCTCGCGACCAGAACACCAGCACGAACGGCTTCCCGCGGGCTTTGAACAGCGGCAGCACGGCCCGGGTCGCCACGGCCGTGAAGTAGGTCTGTTGCTCGACGTTGGCCACGACCGTGCCCGCCGTGGCCGCGGTCCCGGCCTGTCCATTGGCGCCGCGGCTCGGCGCCTGAGCCGGAAGCCCCGCTTCGGATAGGCGGGCACGAAGGCCGTCGTCGAGCGGCACGCCGCCCGCCCGTCCCGTGCTGTCGTCGATCAGGATGGTGTCCAGGCCCGATCGTGCCGTGTGGTCGAAGACCAGCGACGGCCCCAGCTTGCCGATGCTTGCCGTAGACAACCCCTTGGCGTGGGCCGCGCGCAGAATCGTCTCCTCGTTGAGGTAGTTGCCGGCGAAGTGCGCATCGACGTCGCCGAGGACCGGGTCGCTCTCGAGAAACGGGGTCAGGCTCTCGCCCGCGCCCGGCACGGGGAACGCGGTGTAGATCGTGTTGCCGAACTGGCCGGTGTCGCCGAGCAGATGCCCGGTGGCCATCGCGGTGGCGTTGGGCATCGTGAAGGTCGGGAACAGGGAATGCGTGTTGGTGAAGCGCACGCCGGCCTTCATGAGCCGATCCATGGCGGGCGCGTTCGCCGCGTTCACCATCCCGTCGCGCAGGCCGTCGGCCACGAACAGGACGACGTTGCGCGGTCGCGGCTCGGCCTTGGCCGAGCTGGCGAGGACGAACCCGACCAGACAGGAAACAATGAGACGCCGCATCCCGAATCTCCAAGTGATCCAAGACGCGGCGTGAACCTGGAACGTTACAATCGTGTGATGGCGACGAACGTAGTCGCCCCGTGGCAACCTGCGCCTCTCCGATGCGGAGCGGCGCAGGATTTCAGGCGGCGCGCTTGGACCGGTTCAGGAGCTTCCGGTTCACGAGAACCTCGGCGATCTGCACGGCATTCAGCGCGGCGCCCTTGCGCAGATTGTCCGACACGCACCAGAAGTTCAGGCCGTTCTCGATGGTCGCGTCCTCACGGATGCGCGAGATGTAGGTCGCGTCCTCGCCGGCGGCCTCGTGGGGCGTCATGTAGCCGCCGTTCTCCCGCTTATCGATCACCAGCACGCCCGGTGCGGAGCGCAGGATCTCGGTGGCCTTCTCCGCTGAGAGCGGACGCTCGAACTCGACGTTGACCGCCTCCGCATGCCCGATGAACACCGGAACGCGCACGGCAGTGGCGGTCAGCTTGATCTTTGGATCGAGCATCTTCTTGGTCTCGGCGACCATCTTCCATTCTTCCTTCGTGTAGCCATCCTCCATGAACACGTCGATGTGGGGGATGACATTGAAGGCGATGCGCTTGGTGAACTTGCCGCCCTGCTTGATCTCACCGGCGGTGAAGACCGCGCGGGTCTGCTGGAACAGCTCGTCCATTGCCTCCTTGCCGGCGCCGGAGACCGACTGGTAGGTCGAGACCACGACGCGCTTGATGGTCGCCGCCTCGTGGAGCGGCTTCAGCGCGACGACCAGCTGCGCGGTCGAGCAGTTCGGGTTGGCGATGATGTTGCGCTTGGTGAAGCCCACGACCGCGTCGGCATTCACTTCAGGCACGATCAGCGGCACGTCGGCGTCGTAGCGGAACGCCGACGAGTTATCGATCACGACGCAGCCCTGCTGGGCGATGCGCGGCGACCACTCCTTCGACGCCTCGCCGCCGGCCGACATCAGGCAGATGTCGGTGTCGGAGAAGTCGTAGGTGTCGAGCGTTTTGACCTTGAGCGTCTTGTCGCCGTAGGACACTTCCTGACCCTGGCTGCGGCGCGAAGCCAGCGCCACGACCTCGTCGGCGGGGAATGCCCGCTCGGCCAGGATATCGAGCATTTCGCGGCCCACGTTGCCCGTGGCGCCGACGACGGCGACCTTGTAACCCATCTCTCGTCTCCGCGCGGAAAACCCCGACCGATCCGGGTGCCGCGCTCCTGCCAGCAAAATCGGCCGAAGGATCCTTCGTACCGGACTGCGCCCGACGGACGGGCGCGGCCTCAGAACCCGTCCTCACCGGAGGTGGGCATGGCGGCCGCGTCGAGCAAGGCGCGCCTGGGCGCGTGCTGTCAAGGCCGGCGGCGGCGCAACGATCGATTCACCCTGCGCGGTGGAATCCGCGGGCGAACCGCCGACGGGATAAGGGAATTCAATCCTCCTCCGCGACGATGGCAGAGCCCCTTCGAGGTTCGCCGTCCAGATGGAGCACGATGCTGACCGGAACCGCACACGCCGTTGATCGGATCGGAGCCGACATGCCGATCGGCCGGCTGGCCCGGTCGCCCGGCGCCCTCGGCCTGCGCCTTGCGCTCGCCTCGGCCGTGATCGCGCTGCTGTGTGTCTGCGCCCGTCTGCCGGCCAAGATCCCCGGAACCGGCGTCGCCGCCGAAGCCGCCTTCGTGCCTTCGATGCCGGCCTCGCCGGCGGCGCCAGCGGCTCACATTGCCCTGTTCGATCTTTCGACGGGCGGACCCGAGCCGGTCCACGCCGCCGCTCATGTCGATGCCCGCACAGGTCTGCGGGAAGATACGCTGAGCCGCGGCGACGTCGCGGCGATCGAGGCACCCGCGCTGCGCGTGACCCTTACGCGCGGGACCATCTCGGGCGTGGAGCCAACGCTCTTCGTCCTGATGGCCCGGCGCGCCGCGAACGGCCCGGCACTCGACCGACCGGCTCTCTCGATCGTGCGGACCGGATCACGCGGCCAGATCCGCACCAAGCTCGGCGCGGTCGAGACCCTGGAAGTGACGTTCGGCGGCCAGACGCCGCGGACCTGTCTGGGTTTCGTCACCCGGGACGCACCGTACCGGCTCGATGGCTGGCTCTGCGCCCCCCTGGGGCACCCGCCGGAAGCCCAGACTCTGGGGTGCATGCTCGACGGACTGAGACTCGTCGACCTGGCCGACCCGGATACGACGGCGGCGTTCGCGGATCCCCCGAGCCAGGCGAACGCATGCCCGTCGTCGACCGGCAGGGTCGAGACCTCCGGCCGGACAGGATCGGTAATCCCACGATCGCGAAATAAAAAATGAGGCCACAGTGTGGCAAATCGCACAAGCTCAGCCATAAGGGCGGAACAACAGCCTCGCCCAAGCGTCTTCTCGTCAAAGGCGGCGAACTGTTAAGTTTCGGTCGCCATACTGATGGCACTCACAGACAAGGTTGGTCATGCGCTCGCTTAAGATCGCCCTTCTCGGCATCGTCGCCGCAACCGGTCTCGGCGCTCTGGCTTCCGCGCCTGCCGTGGCGCAGGATGGCTACGTCCCCGGCCCGATCTACCGGGTCAGCCGTCCCCTGCCGATCCGCGTTCGCCCGCGCAGCTGGCTGGACGCCGGCAACGTGCCGCTGACCTCGAATGTTCCGGGCGCCGGCGGCTCGCGCAATCCGGCCCTGAACCCCTACATGATCGCCGCCTCCAACCAGCTGACCCCGCCCTACGGCCCGTCCGATCGCTACGGCCGCGGGATCCTCCCGGACCCGATCACGAACGGACCATTCATTGGCGCCCGCTCGTCGGCGATCCGCAACGTCGATCTCTCCTTCGTCGACCGACTGGATCCGACGTCGCCGCTGTACGGGCGCCCCTACTAAGCGCCACTTTCGAATGCGAGACCGTCGTAGAACGCGGGCCTTCGGGTCCGCGCTTTTCGTTTGCCCGGCGTCCTGCCCCGACCTTCACCCGCGTGCGTAATCCTGTATGCCAAGCGACGCGGTGGCGCGCGGGCTGCCGAGGCCGGGCTCTGTTCCATGACGTCGTTCGACTGGGTCACCGGTTATCCGTCGCTGCGCATGCCGATGTTCGGACGCAACTGCGTGGCGACCTCGCACGCGCTGGCGGCCCAGGCTGGCATCCAGATGCTCCAGGCGGGCGGAAACGCGGTGGATGCGGCGATCGCCACGGCGGCCGCCAAGACGGTGACCGAACCGTGCAGCAACGGCCTGGGCTCGGACGCGTTCTGCATCCTGTGGGACGGTAAGGCACTGCACGGCCTCAACGCCTCGGGCGGAGCACCCGTCGCCTGGACGCCGGACTACTTCCTCCGGAAATACGGCCCGGCCGAGCGGCCGCCGATGCGCGGCTGGGATTCCGTCACCGTGCCCGGCGCCGTCGCCGCGTGGGCCGCGCTGAGCGAACGCTTCGGCCGCCTTCCCTTCGCCGACCTGATGCAGCCGGCCATCCGCATCGCCGAGCGGGGGTATCTCGCGCCGGTGGTCGTGCAGCAGAAATGGGCGGCTGCCGCCCGCATCGAAGCGATCACGCGCCAGCCGGGCTTCGCGGACTTCTTCCTGCCCCGAGGCCGAGCACCCGACGTCGGCGAACTGGTGACCTTCCGGGGTGCCGAGAAGACCCTGCGGCTGATCGGCGAGACCAAAGGCGAGGCCTTCTACCGGGGCGAGATCGCCGAGGCGATCGCCGCCCACGCGCAGGCCCATGGCGGCGCCATGACGGCGGCCGACCTCGCCGCATACCGCCCCGAATGGGTGACGCCGACCGCCAAGGACTATCACGGCTATACGCTGCACGAGATCCCGCCGAACGGGCAGGGCATCGCGGCGCAGATCGCCCTGGGCATCCTGGAGCAGTTCGACCTCGGCAACCTGCCGGTGGACGGGCCGGAGGCGCAGCACCTCCAGATCGAGGCGATGAAGCTGGCCTTCAGTGACACCTACCGTTACGTGGCTGACCCCCGCGGCATGGCGGTAACGCCGGAGTCGATGCTCGATCCCGCCTACCTCGCGGATCGCGCCAGGCTGATCGACCCGAACCGTGCCCAGGTCTTCGGCCCCGGCAAGCCGCCCGCCGGCGGCACGATCTACCTCACCGCGGCCGACGAATCCGGCATGATGGTGAGCTTCATCCAATCGAACTTCATGGGCTTCGGCTCGGGCGTCGTCGTGCCGGGTTGGGGGATCTCCCTGCAGAACCGCGGCTACGGCTTCGTGCTCGATCCGGAGAGCCCCAACGTCGTCGCGCCGGGCAAGCGCCCGTTCCACACCATCATTCCGGGCTTCCTCACGAAGGACGGCGCGCCCGTGATGAGCTTCGGGGTGATGGGCGGCAACATGCAGCCGCAGGGGCATGTCCAGACGCTCGTCCGGATGCTCGATCACGGGCAGAATCCGCAGGCGGCCTGCGATGCGCCGCGGTGGCGGGTCAACGAGGGCCTCGACATCAACGTCGAGGCGTCGATGCCTGCCGCCACCGTCGATCGGCTGAAGGCGCTCGGCCACCAGCTGGACGTGATCGAGGACAGCTACCAGGATTTCGGCGCCGGCCAGTTCATCTGGCGGATGGGCGACCCCGCCATCGAGGGCTACGTCGCGGCCAGCGATCCGCGCCGCGACGGACAGGCGGTCGTGTGGTGAGACGCTACTTTACCTGGATGCTGTCCACGATCGAGCGGAACTTGGACAGGACGCCCTCCCGCTGATCCTGGCGGACGACACCCAGGGCGCGCAGATAGCCGTCCGGCGCGAAGCGGATGGTCTGCGAGACCACCACCGGCACGTTGGTCGGCTGATCGACGGCGCGGGCCACGATCTCGTGCCAGTCGACGCCGTTCGACCGATAGCTCTGTGCCCGCTCGATGACGAAGTCCTTCAACGTCTGGTTCGACGCGAGGGCGGCGCGGGCGAAACCGTCGCGTTGATCGGCCGAGGGCGGCTGCTGCACCGCCTGCGCGAGCACGAGGATCGGCTGCTCCAGATTCTGCATCTGGTCCTTAGGGCCTTTGGTGAGCAGGACCGAGTTGCCGGCCAGGACGCGCACCGGCCGGAAGCCGGCCATGTCGGCGATGCGGAACGGCAGGGCGTCCACCTGCTCGGTCAGGCTCAGGGCGGGGCGGAGGGTGACGCCGGTCACCATCTTGCGCATCGTCGCCTCGGTCTCCGCGTCGGGCAGAGCCTGGGCAATGATCAGCCCGGTCACGCTCGGCGCGCCGACCACCAGGATCCACTTCCGAACGGCCGGGGCGGAAGTGTTGGGATCGGCGGGCTGCTCGCCGGTGAAGAGCATGCCCTCGTTGTCGCCGATCTTGATCTCCTCACGCTTCTCGACCGCGAAGCCCTGGCTCAGAAGGTTGGCGTCGGTGAATCCGCTGACCAGTTCCGCGAAGGCATTGGGCGGCAGCTCCACCACCGACAGCGTCGCACCGCCCTCCTTCCGTTCGAAGCCCGAGAAGCGGCGGGACACCGACATGTCGGCGGGCGGATCGAAGCCGAAACGCGAGCCCGGGGGGAAGACGGGATCGTCGGCACGGGCGAAGGAACCGAGGCTGGCCACCAGCGCGGCTGCGCAGAGAACCCGTCCGAGACGCGGCGTCAGGGTGCGCATCAGCATCGAAAACCGGTTCTCCTCGTGGCCCCAACTTGGGGTTGGCGCGAACGCGATGGGTCTGCCCGGCGACCTGTTCTGTCAAGCCGGTAACGCGGCGCGCCTGCGTTCACGATGAAGGGAAGCCGCGAGCCCGGCGGCGTAGGCGCGGAGATTCCACAACGAGACGGTGGAGCCGAGGAAGTCTTGGCCCGGCAGGGTCGTCCGGAAGGCGTCCAGATCCCGGGTGTGGACGAGCCGGCTGCCCACGATGAGCGCGGCGGCCGCAACGAAGCCGGGGATCGCCACTGCGCCGCCGCGCTCGTCCAAGAACGCGGCCGGATCCCGGTCCGGGTCCCGTTCGGGCGTCATGGCGAGGCCGGCACCGTGACGCGCCGCAGCGTGAGATTGCAGCGGCCGCCCGGCGGCAGGAAAGCGGGTTCGTCCGCCGCCGCCAGAAGGTCGCCGTCCGGGTAGAGCCGGTCGATGCCGTGGAAGATCAGTCGCGAGGCGCCACCCATCACCAGGGCGTCGCCGGGCTGCAGCCGGACCGAGCGGGTCGGGTCCGACCGGCTCAGGCCGCCATAACGGAACAGGGCCGCCGCGCCGAGGGACAGCGACAGCACCGGCGCGGTCAGATCCGCCTCGTCGCGATCCTGGTGGAGGCCCATGCGGGTGCCCGGCGCGTAGAGGTTGATGAGGCAGGCTTCCGGCGGCGCCGAATAGGCCGCGAGCGCCGCCCAGGCCGCACGGGCGGTCGGCGGCAGGGCCGGCCAGGGCCGCCCGGTCTCGGGATGGTCCGGCTGGTAGCGGTAGCCCGCGACGTCCGAGACCCAGCCCAGGGATCCGGCATTGGACATCCGCACCGAGAACGGCTTGTTGGTGCGGGGCATCTTCGGCGTGACGGGCGGCGCCTCGGCGAGGACCGCAGCGATCTCGCCGGCGAGCCGGGTACGGGCGGCCGCGTCGAGGAAGCCGGGATGGTGGATCAGCCCCGGGGCGAGTTCCGTCGCCACTCAGCGTGCCCCGTCGGCATCCTGCTCCAGTACGGTCTTCGACGCGACCGTGGTCTCGTCGTTCAGGCGGTAGACCAGCGGCACTCCGGTACGGATCTGGAGATCCGGCACCTGCGTCTCGTCGAGACGGTCGAGAACCATCACCAGGGCGCGCAGCGAATTCCCGTGCGCGGCCACCAGGACCCGCTGGCCGGCCATCACCCGGGGCAGGATCGCCGTGATGAAGAAGGGGAGCACCCGCGCGGCGGTATCCTTCAGGCTCTCGCCGCCGGGCGGCCGCACGTCGTAGGACCGCCGCCAAGCGTGGACCTGCGCATCCCCCCAGCGGGCGCGGGCATCGTCCTTGTTGAGCCCCGAGAGGTCACCGTAGTCACGCTCGTTGAGCGCGCGATCGCGAAGGACCGGAATGGCCTCGCCGCCAATCTCCTCCAGGATCAGCGAGCAGGTCCGCTGCGCCCGAACGAGTTCCGACGTGAACGCCGCGTCGAAGCCGTAGCCCTTCCCCTTGAGGCCCCGGCCGGCCGCGCGGGCCTCGGCCACACCCTGGTCGGTCAGGTCCGGGTCGCGCCAGCCCGTGAAGACGTTCTTCAGGTTCCATTCGCTCTGGCCGTGCCGAACGAGCACCAAGAGGCGCTCCCGGGTCCCCATCGGGGCGCTCACAGGCCGAGCACGTCCGCCATGGCGTAGAGCCCCGGCGGCTTGGGATGGGCCCACAACGCCGCCTTGACGGCGCCCGCGGCGAACAGGCCGCGGTCGGCGGCGTGATGGGTGATCGTCAGGCTCTCACCGGCACCGGCGAAGATGACGCTGTGATCGCCGACGACGCTGCCGCCCCGGAGCGTGGCGAAGCCGATGTCACCGGGCCGGCGGGCGCCGGTGTGACCGTCACGGGTCGAGACGCGGACCGTCTTGAGGTCGACACCGCGGCCCTCCGCGGCCGCCTCGCCCAGCATCAGCGCCGTGCCGGACGGGGCATCCACCTTCATGCGGTGGTGCATCTCGCAGATCTCGATGTCGAACTCGTCGCCGAGGGACTTGGCGACCCGTCGGACCAGTTCGCTCATCAGGTTGATGCCGAGGGACATGTTGCCCGACTGCACGATCCGCGCGTGGTAGGAGGCGGCTTTCAGCTTCGCGAAATCCTCCTCGGACAGGCCGGTCGTGCCGACGACGTGAACGATGCGGGCCTGAGCGGCGAGTTCCGCAAACGCCACCGTTGCAGCCGGCGCCGTGAAATCGAGGACGCCGTCGGCAGCCGCGAAGGCCGTGAGCGCATCGTCGGTCACCGGCACGTCGAGGGGCGACAGACCGGCGAGCGTGCCGGCATCCTGTCCGAGGGCCGGCGAGCCCGCGCGCTCGATCGCCGCGGAGAGCGTACAGCCTTCGGATTGCGCCACCGCGCGGATCAGCATCCGCCCCATGCGCCCGTCAGCGCCGACCACGACCAGCCGCATTCCGGTTCCCAGTCCCATCCCGCTGTCAGTGAATACCCGGCCGCGACGGCCGGGCTCGTCCACGCTGCCTGCCGGGCTCCCGGTCCGCCGGGGAGGCGGGAGCCCGATCGACGTTACTCCTTCTCCGGAGCAATCTGCTCAAGGCCACCGATGTGCTTCTGGGCGTAGAGCGGCAGGCCGATCTGCTTGATCAGTTCAAGCTGCGTCTCGAGGAAATCGATGTGACCTTCCTCGTCCTCGGCCAGATCCTCGAACAGGCGCTTCGAGACGCGGTCGTTGATCGAATCGCAGTACTTCGCGGCCTCGAGGTAGAGGCTGCGGGCCTCGTTCTCGGCGGCGAGATCGGAATCGAGGATCTCCTGCACGTTCTGGCCGATCCGCAGCGGGTCGAGCTCCTGCAGGTTCGGGAACCCGTCGAGGAACAGGATCCGGTCGATGAACCGGTCGGCGTGGTTCATCTCCTCGATCGATTCCTTGCGCCAGAACTTCGCCAGCTCGACGTAGCCCCAGTCATTGAGCATGCGGAAATGCAGCCAGTACTGGCTGACCGCCGTCAACTCGCTGCGCAAGCCGCGGTTGAGATACTCGATGACCTTGGTGTCGCCCTTCATGCCCCCGTACTCCTTACCGTGTTTTCAGGCGGGGGGCAGAAGCATCAGGCCGCGACTCCCTCATCCGCAATCTGGAACTTCACCAAACTGCAGGCGCTCGCGCAAGTCGTCGTGCAGGCATGGCTGCCCTCCACATGCGACGCTTCGCCCAGGGCATTCTGCATGATCGAACGGATCGTCCGGGCGCAGCGCCCGCATTTCGGGCTGCAGCCCAGGCAAGCATAAACCTGGGCGGGGGTCCTGGGGCATCCGGGACCGGGCGCAAGGCAGCTGCGGACAGCGCCGTCCGATAAGACGTTACAAGAACAGACGATCATGCGCGCCGCAAATCCCGTCATCCCCGCGTCCAGAAGGGTCGTCTATGACCCCTCTGGGTACTCGCGGCAGTTTAGAAGAATTGAAAACTAGCTGGCTTTTCAATGCTTTATTGGCCGCGGTCGACATGGCACCGCGGCCTTCGCGGGTCAAGGGCAGCCGATTCAACCGTGCCCCAACTGTTTTGTTGGGTGTCAGCGGGCGAGTTCGCGCAGGCCGAGCCGGATCAGCACTTTGGCCTCGGCGCCCTCCCCTGCGGCCTTGACGGCCGCGGTGATGGCGGCGGCCGCCTGGACCTGCGGGTAGCCGAGATTGATCAGGGCCGAGACGGCGTCGGCCACTGGCTGAGGCGCCGCGCCCTCTGCGACGGCGCCCGCCAGCGCGACCAGCGCCGGATCGAGCGGCGCGAAGGCCGGAGCCTTGTCCTTCAGCTCGGCCGCCAGCCGAGCCGCCAGCCGCGGTCCGACGCCGGGAGCCCGGCTGATCGCGCCCTTGTCGCCGGTGGCGATCGCGCCCGCCAAGGCGTCGGGTTCCAGCACCGACAGCACGCCGAGCGCGACCCGTGCGCCGACGCCCTGCACGGTCTGGAGCAGGCGGAACCACTCCCGCTCGGCATCCGAGCGGAAACCGTAGAGCCGGATCATATCCTCGCGGACATGCGTCTCGATCGACAGCTCTGCGGGCTCGCCGACCTTGGGCATGCGCTGCAGCGTCCGCGCCGAGCAATGCGCGATGTAGCCGACCCCGGAGACGTCGAGGATCACGAAGTCCTCGCCGAACGAATCCACGACGCCCCTGAGCTTGCCGATCATGCCACGCCTGCCGCTGTCGCGGGATGCCTACAGAAGCGCGGCGCCCTCCGCCAGACATGCTTGAGCGCGCGGGACGTTCATGAAACTACGGGCGCTGCGTCGGCCGAGCTTGGCCGGGCCTTGGGGGATGACCATGCGCGCGCCACTTCTCGCCCTGATCGGCCTGCTGAGCGTCGGTTCAGCCCGGGCGGCGGACGATCCGGCCGCTTCGGTGGCGCCCAGTGCAGACCCGACCCAGGTGCGGCCGGGCACCTACGTGCTCGATCCGGATCACGGGAAGATCACGTGGTCGGTCTCGCATCTCGGCTACTCGACCTATTACGGTCAGTTCACCGGCGTGGCGGGCAAACTCGAGCTCGATCCGAAGGCCCCCGAGAAGAGCCGACTGGAGGTGAGCGTGCCCCTGGGCGGCGTGATCACCGGCAGCCAGCGGCTGAACGAGCACCTTGCGGCGCCCGACTTCTTCGATACGGTCAAGTTTCCGACCGCTACGTTCACGGCCACCAAGGTCGAACCCACCAGCCCGACCACGGCTCGGATCACGGGCGATCTGAACCTGCGCGGCGCCGTCCGGCCCTTCGCGATCGACGCGACCTTCAATCAGGCCGGCATCCATCCGGTGGATCAGCGCTATACGGTGGGCTTTGACGGACGGGCGGTCATCAAGCGCTCCGAATTCGGCATCAACGCCTATCTGCCGCAGCTCGGTGACGAGGTGAGCCTGCGCATCGAGGGCGAGTTCAAGGCCGCGCCCTGACCGAACCGGTGACGCCCTGCAAAGCCGGGTGTCGCCAGCCGCCGTCGCGGCACCGCAGCAGAAGGATGGCCAGGCATGACCAAGCTCGTCGTCGGCGGCGCCCAGATGGGTCCGATCCAGCGGGGCGACGGCCGCGACGCCGTCGTCGCCCGGATGATCGCCCTGCTTGAGCGGGCCGCGGCCGCGGGCGTCGAGATGCTGGTGTATCCCGAGCTGGCGCTGACCACCTTCTTCCCGCGCTGGTACATGGCGGATCTCGCCGAGGCCGACCGGTACTTCGAGCGCGCCATGCCGAATGCCGCCACGGCTCCCCTCTTCGACCGGGCACGGGACCTGCGGATCGCGATCTCCTTCGGCTACGCCGAGCTGACGCCGGAGGGCCGGCGCTTCAACACCGCGATCCTGACCGACCGGGCGGGCCGGATCATCGGCACCTACCGGAAGATCCACCTGCCGGGGCACAGCGACTACGATCCGGAGCGGACGCACCAGCACCTGGAGAAGCGCTACTTCGAGCCCGGCGATCTCGGCTTCCCGGTCTGGCGCAACGAGGGCGTCGTGATGGGCATGGCGATCTGCAACGATCGGCGCTGGCCCGAGACCTATCGGTGCCTCGGTCTGCAGGGCGTCGAGCTGGTCATGATCGGCTACAACACTCCGTCGGTGAACAGCCAGAACGGCGCCGAGGGGCTGGCGAAACGCCTGTTTCACTCCGACCTGTCGCTCCAGGCGGGCGCCTACCAGAACGCGACCTACGTGATCGGGGTCGCGAAGGCCGGCCTCGAGGACGGACATCCGCTGATGGGGGGCTCGATCATCGTCGATCCCGACGGCGTCGTGATCGCCAGGGCCGAGACGGAGGACGACGAGCTGATCACGGCGTCCTGCGACTTTGCCGCCTGCGCATTCGGCAAGAGCACGATCTTCGACTTCGCCCGGCATCGCCGCCCCGAGCATTACGGGCGCATCACCGCGCAGGTCGGCACCACCGTGGAGGTTTGAGCCGTGCGGAAGCCCAGTGTCCTCGGGACGATCCTGGCCCTGGCCGTCACCGGGTCGGTCTGCGCCCAGGCTCCGGCGCCGGCCCAGCCGACCGCGCCTGCGGCCGCGACCTCGCCCCTGGACAATTACGCGGCGGCGGCGGCCACCACCATCATCGCCGAGCAGGCGTGTCCCGGCGTCCAGGTGCGGGCCGGACAGCTCACCACGCTCCGTCTCGCCGCGCGCGTGAATGCCAGCCAGGAACCCATGTTGCAGGAGAAGCTGCGGACCCGCGCCACGCAGGTGCGCCAGCAGCTCGCGGCGGACGGCCGCGAGGCCTGGTGCACCGCGGCGCTGGCGTCGTTCGGCCCGGAGGGTACCGTCGCCAAGGGAATCCTGGCGACCGGCGCGCCGATCCGATGATCCGGCCGCGCACCACTGCTCGCCCGCGCCGCACGGCCTCAAGGATTGACAGGATGCAGCCACCCCCGTAGTGACCCCGCATGGCGCGCGGCCTCATTCGGGGTCCGCGCGTTTCGCGTTGTCCGGGCTCCAGCCCGTGCAATGACTTCAAACAAGAAGCCGGTCCAGGGGCAGCCGCCCCGGAGGCCGTTCGAGAACACGAGAGAACGATGTTCGCAGTCATTAAGACGGGTGGTAAGCAGTACCGCGTCGCCGCCAACGACACCATCACCATCGCCACTCTGGCGGGCGAGGCCGGCGAGGCCGTGACCTTCGGCGAGGTCCTCCTGTTCGCCGACGGCGCAGGCGCGACCCAGGTCGGTGCCCCGACCCTGTCGGGCATCAGCGTCACCGGCGAGATCGTGCGCCACGGCCGCGACAAGAAGGTCATCGCCTTCAAGAAGCGCCGCCGGCAGAACTCGCGCCGGAAGCGCGGCCACCGGCAGGACCACACGGTCGTGCGCATCACCGGCATTTCGGCCTGACGCACGTCAGACGCTGGGCGCGTCAGGGTCCCTGAGGACCTGATCCGCGACCGCATCAAACCCATCAGAATTCGGAGTTCATCCCATGGCACACAAAAAGGCAGGCGGCTCGTCCCGCAACGGTCGCGATTCGGAAGGCCGGCGCCTCGGCGTTAAGAAGTTCGGCGCGGAAGCTGTGATTCCGGGCAACATTATCGTGCGTCAGCGCGGCACCAAATGGCATCCCGGCGCCAATGTCGGCATGGGTAAGGACCACACGCTCTTCGCGCTGGTACCGGGCCATGTCCGCTTCGAGACGCGCCGCGGGCGCGCCTTCGTGGCCGTAGCGCCGCTGGCCGAGGCCGCGGAATAACAGGCGGGCGCCCAAGCGGCGAAGCTGGCGTCCCGCCCGGTGTCCCACACCGGACCGGAGACGTCGTTCCCGAGCCCCTGACGGGCCGGTTCGGACGGAACACCGGGGAGGATGGGACGCCATCCTCCCCTTCGTCGTCTTGAGGCGGTGCCCCGGAGCCGGGAACGCCGCCCTGCGAGGGCACGATGTTCCCCGATCTGACCCGTGATGACGTCTTCCGCATCGAGACCCGGCGGCTGTGGCTGCGTTGGCCCACTGCCAAGGACCGGGCCGCGATCCTGAATCTCGCCGGCGATCCCTCCGTCGCCGCGATGCTGGCACGGGTTCCGAACCCGCTCCCAGCCCCGGTTGTGGATGCCTTCCTGCTCCAGGCCCGTGCCGGGAACGCCGCCGGAACCGGCCTGACCCTCGCCCTGGCGCTGCGCGCAGCGCCGGCGAAGTTGATCGGAATCGTCAGCATCCACGATGGGATCGGCGCGGTGCCCGAACTCGGCTATTGGCTCGGTCAGCCCTTCTGGGGCAACGGGCTGATGCGCGAGGGGGTCTCAGCGCTCTGCCACGCGTTCTTCGCATACGCCGGCGGAGAGGAGCTCGCCGCGTCGGCGCGGACCGTCAATCCGGCATCCCGGCGCGTTCTGGAGGCGTGCGGTTTCCAGCAGTCCGGCACGGGGACCCGGGATTTTCCGGCGCGAGGCGAGGCATTGCCCGTGGATCTGTTCCGACTGGAGCGGCGACAGTGGCTGATGTCGGTTTCCGAGCCGGCTGAGACGCCGGCCATGACAGAAGCCATGACACGGGCCGCCTGAGGCGGTCAGGCGGGGCCGGCGGTTGCCGGCGACCGCCGACTGGATGATGGTGCGGGTCGCGGATCCGCACCCGATTAGGGATTCGAGCCGTGAAGTTCCTCGACGAAGCCAAGGTCTATGTCCGCTCCGGTGACGGCGGTCCCGGCTGCGTCTCGTTCCGGCGGGAAAAGTTCATCGAGTTCGGCGGCCCGAACGGCGGCGACGGCGGACGCGGCGGCGATGTCTGGGTGGAGTGCGTCGAGGGGCTCAACACCCTGATCGACTACCGCTACCAGCAGCACTTCAAGGCCAAGAAGGGCGAGCACGGCATGGGCTCGAACTGCCACGGCGCCAACGGCTCCGACACGGTTTTGAAGGTTCCTGCCGGCACGCAGATCTTCGCCGAAGATGGCGAGACCCTGCTCGCCGACCTGACCGAGGTCGGACAGAGGATCCGCCTCGCGAAGGGCGGCAACGGCGGCTTCGGCAACGCCTATTTCACGACCTCGACCAACCGCGCCCCGAAGCACGCCAATCCCGGCCTGGAAGGCCAGGAGATGTGGATCTGGCTGCGGCTCAAGCTGATCGCCGATGCCGGCCTTGTCGGGTTGCCGAACGCCGGCAAATCGACCTTCCTGGCGAGCGTCACGGCGGCCAAGCCCAAGATCGCCGACTATCCGTTCACGACCCTGCACCCCGGCCTCGGGGTCGTGCGCTCGGATGGGCGCGAATTCGTACTCGCCGATATCCCCGGTCTGATCGAGGGCGCCCATGAGGGCGTCGGGCTCGGAGACCGATTCCTCGCCCATGTCGAGCGCTGCCGCGTGCTGCTGCATCTCGTGGACGGCACGAGCGAGCATTCCGGCAAGACCTACAAGCTGGTCCGCGGCGAGATCGAGGCCTACGGCAACGGTCTCGCCGAGAAGCCCGAGGTCGTGGCACTCTCCAAGGCCGATGCCCTCGATGCCGAGACGCTCAAGAGTCAGGTGGCCAAGCTGAAGCGCGCGGCCGGTCGCGCGCCGCTGGTCCTGTCCTCGGCGAGCCGCAAGGGCGTGCCAGAGGCGCTTCGGGCGCTCCAGGCCGAAATCGACGCCAGCGCGGAGGCGGAGCGGCAGCCGGTGGCGGCTTGGCAACCGTGACCAGGATGCCTCTGCCGGGGCGTCAGGCGCGCGTTCGAGGTCGCTGAGACGTCCGCGGCTTCGAGGCCGGCCGGCGCGAGATCGCGGCCTGCACCCGTGTGTCCGGGCGGCTGTTCAAGGGTCTGCTCTTCGTTCAAACCGCTCCTGTCGGCGCGCCTCTGCTAGAAACATGATCCCTGCCCTCGAAGAATTCCGCCGCGTGGTCATCAAGGTCGGCTCGGCCCTCTTGGTGGACCGAGCCGCCGGCCGCTTGCGGCACGCCTGGCTCGCGGCCCTGGCCGAAGACATCGCCGAGCTGCACGCGCGCGGCGTCGATGTTCTCGTCGTGTCATCGGGAAGCATCGCCCTGGGCCGGACGGTGCTCGGGCTGCCGCCCGGCGCCCTGCGCCTGGAGGAGAGCCAGGGCGCGGCCTCGGTGGGTCAGATCACCCTGGCGCGACACTGGGCCGAAGCGCTAGGCCATCACGGGATCGTCGCCGGGCAGATCCTGGTGACGCCCCAGGACACCGAAGAGCGCCGCCGCTACCTCAACGCCCGGGCGACCGTCCTGAAGCTCCTCGAGATGCGCGCAGTGCCGGTGGTCAACGAGAACGACACGGTGGCGACCTCCGAGATCCGCTACGGCGACAACGACCGGCTCGCCGCGCGGGTCGCCACCATGATCGACGCCGACGTACTGGTCCTTTTCTCGGACATCGACGGACTTTACACAGCGCCGCCTCAGAGCGATCCGGAGGCCCGCCACCTCGCCGTAGTCGAGCGCATCACGCCCGAGATCGAGGCCATGGCCGGCGGCCCGGCCTCCGAGCTGTCGCGGGGTGGCATGCGCACCAAGGTCGAGGCGGCCAAGATCGCGGCCTCCGGAGGCACGCACCTCGTGATCGCCGACGGACGCGGAAAGAACCCGCTGAAGGCCGTGCGGGAGGGCGCGCGCTGCACGTGGTTCCTGTCCGGCTCCACCCCCACAGCGGCCCGGAAGACCTGGATCGCGGGCTCGCTGGAGCCGCGGGGCACCCTCACGATCGACACGGGCGCCCTGCAGGCCCTGCGCAGCGGAGCCAGCCTGCTCCCGGTCGGTGTCCGGGCGATCGAGGGCAACTTCTCGCGCGGCGACGCCGTGATGATCCGGGATCCTGAGGGGCGGATCCTCGGGCGCGGTCTGGTCGCGTATGACAGCGCCGAAGCCGCACTGATCATCGGTCATCCGAGCGCGCGCATCCCGGAACTGTTGAACTATCCCGGCCGCGCCTGGATGGTGCACCGGGATGATTTGGCATTGTTCTAGAAATCATCCTCCTGTTTATGCGGATCTACAATCTTCATAGATCCGAGCATTGTCCCCACCGGTGCTTCGGCACCCTTGTCGGGACGGCGCCCGATATGCAAAGACGGCGCTGAACCCATGGCGGCTCTGTCGAGGCCGCCGCGAAGCGAGGACGCCAGCGTGCCCGTCCTGAACCTGAGATCGGACTTCGCCGAGGCCGACGCACTGCCGGAGCAGATGGCCGCCATCGGCCGCCGCGCCCGCGCTGCGGCCCGCCGGATGGCGCTCGCCTCGGCGCGAACAAAGGACGTGGCCCTCAAGCTGATCGCCGAACGAATCCGGGCGAGCCGTGAGGAGATCCTGAGCGAGAACGCCCGGGACGTCGCCGCCGCTCGCGCCGCCGGCCAGAGCGCCGCGCTGATCGACCGCCTCACCCTCGATGCCGGGCGCCTCGCCGGGATCGCGGATGCGGTGGAGAAGGTCGGCTCGCTGGCCGATCCGGTCGGGCGCCAGCTCGCCGCGATCGAGCGCCCCAACGGATTGCTGATCGAGCGCATCGCCGTGCCGCTCGGCGTCGTGGGCGTGATCTTCGAGGCGCGCCCAAACGTGACCGCCGATGCCGGCGCGCTGTGCCTCAAGGCCGGCAATGCCGCGATCCTGCGGGCCGGCTCCGACAGCCATCGCAGCGCCATGGCGATCGCGCGGGCCATGAGCCGCGGCCTCGCAGATGCCGGCCTTCCGGAGGACGCGATCCAGCTGGTTCCGACCCGTGACCGCGCTGCCGTCGGGCTGATGCTCGCCGGCCTCGATGGATGCGTCGACGTGATCGTGCCCCGGGGCGGCCGTGGCCTCGTGGAGCGCGTCCAGGCGGAAGCGCGCGTGCCGGTCTTCGCCCATCTGGACGGCATCAACCACGTCTACGTCGCCGCGGCGGCCGACCTCGACATGGCGCGCACCGTTCTGCTGAACAGCAAGATGCGGCGCACCAGCGTCTGCGGCGCCGCCGAGACCCTGCTGGTCGACCGCGCCTGCGCGGCGACGCATCTTGCGCCGCTGGTCCACGCGCTGCTCGACGCCGGCTGCGCCGTCCGCGGCGATGCCGAGACGCGCGCCGTCGACCCGCGGGTGACCGCCGCCTCCGAGGAGGATTGGCATACCGAGTATCTCGACGCGATCATTGCGGTGCGCGTGGTCGACGGGATCGCTGCGGCGATCGAGCATATCGAGACCTACGGCTCGCATCACACCGACGCGATCATCACCGAGGACGATGCCGAGGCGACCCGCTTCCTGGCCGAAGTCGATTCGGCGATCGTGACCCACAACGCCTCCACGCAGTTCGCCGATGGCGGCGAATTCGGTTTCGGCGCCGAGATCGGCATCGCCACCGGGCGGATGCACGCGCGCGGGCCGGTGGGCGTCGAGCAGCTGACCACGTTCAAGTACCGCGTCCACGGCAACGGTCAGATCCGCCCGTGAACCGCGCTGAAGGTCCGGCGTGCGGCTGATCCTGCCGCCGTCCGCCGCCGGCATGCGGATCGGCCTCTACGGCGGATCCTTCAACCCCGCCCATCTCGGACACCGGCACGTCACCCTCTCGGCGCTGCGTCGGCTCGGCCTCGATAGGGTCTGGTGGCTGGTCAGTCCCGGAAACCCGCTGAAGAGCCGGAACGCCCTTCCCTCCGTGGCGGAGCGCTGCGCCCAGGCGCGGCGCCTCGCCCGGCATCCGCGGATCGCCGTGACCGGCTTCGAGGCGGTCCTGGGCGTCCGCTTCACGGTCCAGACCCTGCGCTTCCTCACGCGCCGGCACCCGGGCGTTCACTTCGTCTGGATCATGGGAGCCGATTCGCTCGCCACCTTCCACCGCTGGAAGGGCTTCTCCGAGATCGCGCGGCTGATGCCGATCGCCGTCATCGACCGGCCCGGCTTCACCATGACGCCGCTGAGCGCGCGGGCCGCACGACGCCTCGTCGGCGCCCGGATTCCTGAGGTGGCGGCCCCGACCCTCGCGCTGCGGCCGCCGCCCGCCTGGGTATTCCTGCACGGTCCCCGCTCGCCGCTGTCGTCGACCCAGATTCGCGAGGGCATGCGCGGAAGCATGGGTCGACCCGCGGCGGCGCGGTTGCAATCGAGGCCCGATACCGCCAATTTCATGGTCTCCCGCGAGGCCTGACGTCGCTGCGCGGCAAACGAGGAACCAGGACTCTGCCCGAGACCAGCCGCACGGAGACGATCCGCACTCCAGTCCACACCCCGGCCGAACCCGGTCAGGCGCGTTCGGACGACCTGAAGGCGCTCGCCCTCGGATGCCTCGACGACATGAAGGCCGAGGAGACGATCGCGATCGATCTGGCCGGCAAGACGTCGCTCGCCGATACGATGATCATTACGTCGGGCCGCTCGCAGCGACACGTCGGCTCGATCGCCGACAAGATCGTCCAGGAGATGAAGACGCGCGGCTTCGGCAACGCGCGGGTCGAGGGCCTTCCGGCCTGCGACTGGGTGCTGATCGATGCCGGCGACGTGCTCGTTCACATCTTCCGCCCCGAGGTTCGCGGCTTCTACAATCTCGAGAAGATGTGGGGCGCCGATCGCCCGGTGGGGATCGCGGCGAGCTAGGTTCGAGCCGCCCGTGCGCCTGATCCTCGCGGCGGTCGGGCGACTGAAGGCCGGACCGGAGCGCGAACTCGCGTCACGTTATCGCGACCGCGCCGCACAACTCGGACGCGGCCTCGGCTTTCCGGCCTGCGACAGCGTCGAAGTCCCGGAATCCCGCGCGCGCCGGGCCGTCGACCGGTGCGCCGAGGAGGCGGCCGCGATCACGGCTCACCTGGCGCCCGGCGGCGTCCTGATCGCCTACGACGAGCGCGGTCGCGCCGACCTGGGGAGCGAGGCGCTCGCAGACCGGATCGCGACGTGGCGCGATGCCGCCCGTCCGGCGCTGGTGGTGATGATCGGTGGCCCGGACGGTCTGGACGCCTCAATTCGGACGAAGGCGGAGCTGATCCTGTCGTTCGGGGCCGCCACCCTGCCCCACGGACTCGTGCGCGTGCTCGCCTTCGAACAGCTCTACCGCTCTCTGACGATCCTGGCCGGGCACCCGTATCATCGCGGCGAAGCGGGCTGAGCCGCCGTGGCGATCCTCGACATCGGTTCCGCCGCGGACCCGGCGCCCCGGCGGGCGCTCCCGGCCCTCGCCCTGCTGACCCTCGTCGCGTTCGGTTCGGTCGCGCGGGCCGAAACCCCGCCGCCGACGGATGCCGCAGCCATCCAGCGCGCCGACGAGGAACGGGTGCGGCGGGCCGAGAACCTGAAACGAGTGCAGGATGCGCTCGCCGCCAGCGCCGGCCAGCGGACCCAGTTCGAGGCCGAAATCGCCGCCATCGGGTCCGACCGGGCCAAGCTCGACGCCGCGCTTCTGGATGCCGGCCGGCAGGCGCAGGCCACGGAGGACCGGCTCAGCCGCCTGGAAGAGCGCCTGAAGGCGATGAGTGAGAGCGAAGCCGCGATCCGCCACTCGCTCCAAGGCCGGCGTGGAATCGTCGCGGAGATCCTGGCCGCTCTCCAGCGCATGGGCCGGCGGCCGCCGCCGGCCGTGCTGGTGAGCCCCGAGGACGTGCTCGCCGCGATCCGGACCTCGATGCTGCTCGGTGCGGTGGTGCCGGAACTGCGCGGCGAGGTGGACACGCTGGCGGCTGATCTCGCGGAAATGATCAGGCTGCGCGGTTTGATCGCGCAGGACAAGGAAGGCCTGTCCAACGACCTCGCGGGCTGGGCGCGGGAGCAGCAGCGGCTCCAGGCGCTGGTCGCGGCCCGCCGGGCGCGGCAGGCCGAGGTCGAGAGCGGGCTCACCGCCGAGCGCCGCCGCGCCGCCGAACTCGGCGCGCAGGCCAAGAGCCTGAAGGACCTGCTCGACCGGACGGAAGCCGAGGTCGTCGCCGCCAAGCGCAGCGCCGAGGAGGCCAAGGCGGCGGCCGAGCGGGAAGCACGGGTCACCCAGGAACGCTTCGCCGCGGCCGGGTTCCGCGATCCGGCCCGTCTGGCCCCGAAAGTGCATTTTGCCGAGGCGCGGGGCGAAGTGCCGCGCCCGGTGAGCGGACGCGTGGCGCGCGGCTTCAATCAGCCCGACGGCAATGGCGGGACGACCCGCGGGGTGTCGTTTACGACCCGTCCGAAGGCGTCCGTGTCCTCGCCGGCGGACGGGTGGGTGCAGTTCGCGGGGCCGTTCCGGTCCTACGGGCAACTCTTGATCATCAACGCTGGCGACGGCTACTATCTTTTGCTGGCGGGGATGGATCAGATCAGCGTCGAGGTCGGCCAGTTCGTGCTTGCGGGCGAACCGGTCGGCGGCATGGGCGACAAGGGCGCGGGCTCCGCGGGGTCCGAGGGCGATCCAACCCTGTACGTCGAGTTCAAGAAGGACGGCGGCTCCATCGATCCGGAGCCGTGGTGGGCGAAGAGCCCGAACAATACGGTACTTGGCGAGAAGGTTCGCGGCTGATGCGCAAGACTTCCCTGATCATGCTCGGCGCCTTCCTGGGTGCCGGCACTTCCATGGTGGCCACCCAGACCGACTTCCTGTCGGGTTCGCGGGCCGTCGCCGCGTCGGCCGAGACCTATCGCCAGCTCAGCCTGTTCGGCGACGTCTTCGAGAAGGTCCGCACCGACTACGTGGAGAAGCCGGACGAATCGAAGATGATCGAGGCGGCCGTCAACGGCATGCTGACCTCCCTCGATCCGCATTCGAGCTACATGGACGCCAAGGCGTTCCGCGACATGCAGACCACCACCCGCGGCGAGTTCGGCGGGCTCGGCATCGAGGTCACCATGGAGGACGGCCTGATCAAGGTCGTCACGCCGATTGACGACACGCCGGCCGCCAAGGCCGGCCTGCTCGCCAACGACGTCATCACGCAGATCGACGACGACCAAGTGCAGGGCCTGACCCTGAACCAGGCGGTCGACAAGATGCGCGGCCCAGTGAACTCGAGCGTGAAGCTCAAGATCTCCCGCAAGGAGTCGAAGGATCCGATCGACGTCACGCTCACCCGTGACGTGATCAAGATCAAGCCGGTGCGCTCGAAGGTGGAGGGTGGCGATGTCGCCTACATCCGCCTGACCCAGTTCAACGAGCAGACCTTCGACGGCATGCGGGCGGCGATCGACAAGCTGTCGAGCGACATCGGCGCCGACAAGATCAAGGGCTACGTCATCGACCTGCGCAACAACCCGGGCGGCCTGCTCGACCAAGCCGTGATGGTGTCGGACGCGTTCCTCGACCGCGGCGAGATCGTATCCACCCGCGGCCGCAATCCGGACGAGACGCAGCGCTTCTCGGCCAAGGCCGGCGACCTGACCAAGGGCAAGCCGGTCGTGGTTCTGGTGAACGGCGGCTCGGCCTCGGCCTCGGAGATCGTGGCCGGCGCCCTGCAGGATCACAAGCGCGCGACCATCATGGGGACGCGCTCCTTCGGCAAGGGCTCGGTGCAGTCGATCATCCCGCTCGGCGGCTCCGGTGCGCTTCGGCTCACCACGGCGCGCTACTACACCCCGTCGGGCCGCTCGATCCAGGCGAAGGGCATCGAGCCGGACGTTGAGGTAATGCAGGACGTTCCCGACGAGCTGAAGGGCAAGGACGAGACCAAGGGCGAGGCCGGGTTGAAGGGCCACCTGAAGCAGAAGGACACCGACGAGCGCGGCGGTTCCTCCGCCTACGTCCCGCCGGATCCGGCCAAGGACAAGCAGTTGATCTCGGCCGTCGACTTCCTGCACGGCATCCAGAAGGGCGCCGCCAACGGGTCGCCCGCCGCGCAGCAGCAGAAGCCCAGCCTTCCGAACTGATCGCGCGGACGCGCGGCAGATGCGACCCGATCCCGTCCGGCCTCCCACCGGGCGGGATTTTTCTTTCCCGGTCCGGGCGTTAGCGGAACGTTAACCATACCGGCCAGCAATGGTCCCGGGAGACGGCGCCGCGTCAGGAGGCGCGGCAGCCGTGATCCCGCATCGAGATCCGCTTGACCGAGTCCACCGACGATATCCTCACGCGCCCCCTCGGGGTGCCGGAGGCGGAGGCGCCGGAGCAGCCCAAGGGCCGGTTCGGGCGGCTGATCGCGACTGTCCGGCGGCCCCGGGTGGCGGCCGCCGCGATCGCCGCCGGCTTTGCGGCGGCCACCGGTTTGGTCCTTGTCCTCGGCGATCCCCAGGGCGGCGAGCCCCGGGTTCAAGTCGCGATCGCGGTGCGCGAGCCCGCGATGCGGCCGACCGTTCAGGCGCCGCCCGCCCCGCAGGCGCAGATCGTCACCACAACACCGGGCACGGCAGCGCTTCAACGCAGCGCCGAGGAGATCGAAACCGCATCCGGCGTGACGGTGGTACGGCCGCCCGGCAGCGGACCGAGCGAGGCGGTCGTGATCCGCGTGCCGCGGCCCACCGCACCCCGTCTCGCGCCCGCTCCGGACCCGCGTATCAGCGAAACGGGTCGTCACGGTCTCATGCCGAAGCTCGGCGAAGGCCGCGTGCGCGCCCTCGACGTCTACGCCCGACCCGAGGAGACCGGCTCCGGCCCACGCATTGCCATCGTCGTAACCGGCCTGGGTGTTGGCCAGTCTGCCACCGCCGGCGCCACCGCACGCCTGCCCGCCGCCGTGAGCCTCGCCTTCCTCCCCTACGGCGGAGAGGCCGAGCGCGCGGCTGCGCGCGCCCGGGATGCCGGCCACGAGATTTTCCTGCAGCTGCCGATGGAGCCGTTCGACTATCCGGATAGCGATCCGGGGCCGCAAACCCTGCTGACGGCCCTCAAGGGTCCGGAGAATTCCGATCGCCTCGCCTGGGCGATGACCCGCTTTCCGGGCTATGTCGGCGTCGCGAATTTCATGGGCTCCAAGCTGATGGCCGATGCCGCCTTCGAGCCGATCCTGCGCGAGATCGGCGCACGGGGCCTGGGTTTCCTCGACGACGGCACGGCGCCGAAAGCCGCGACGGCTCCGGCCAACAAGAGCCGGACGCCCATCGCCCGCGCCGAGATCGTCCTCGACGCGACGCCGCGCGCGGATGCCATCGACGCGGCCCTCGCGCAGGCGGAGTCGAAAGCACGCGCCAGCGGCTTCGTCCTCGTCTCGGCGAGCGGCACGATGCTCAGCGTCGACCGGATCGCGCGTTGGGCGAAGGAGATCGACGGGCGCGGTCTTCGCCTCGTGCCGGCGAGCGTGGCGCTCCGCGGCGCCCGCGACAAGCGGGTTTCAACGGCGGATTGAGAGCAGGCGTGCCTGGAGTTCGTCCGAGTCGATCCGAGGGCGGCCTGACCGCCGAAGACTTGCGCGCCGTTGCCGCATCGACCAGGGCTGACCTATGGTCGTTCCGATGACGATGGATTCGGATCCGGACGGCACCCTGCCCTATCGGCCCTGCGTGGGCATCACCCTGATCGCGCCGTCCGGCGGCGTGTTCGTCGGGCGTCGCAGCAAGGATGCCGGCCCCGAGCACGTTGCCGGGCCGCACATGTGGCAGATGCCACAGGGTGGCATCGATCCCGGCGAGGAGGCCGAGGCGGCTGCGCGCCGCGAACTCTACGAAGAGACCAACGTGCCCCCCGAGGCGGTGAAGCTCCTCGCCGAACTTCCGGACTGGCTCGCCTACGACCTGCCGCCCGCGGTGATGAAGCAGGCCTGGAAGGGCCGGTATCGCGGGCAGACGCAGAAATGGTTCGCCTACGGCTTTCTGGGCAGCGAAGACCTGATCGACGTGCTCAGCCCCGGCGGCGGCGCCCACAAGGCGGAATTCGACGCGTGGCGCTGGGCGCGGTTCTCGGAACTCCCCGATCTCATCGTCCCGTTCAAGCGGCCGGTCTACGAGGGCGTGGTTGCGGCGTTCTCCGACCTCGATCGGTGGGCGACCCGGCCATGAGCGCGCGGACGGGGCTCTGAGGCCGTGCGCTGGCTCGCGGTCCCCCTCGCCCTCGCCCTCGCGTGGCTCGTCTTCACGATGAGCCCGCTCTGGTCGCTCTACGACCTCGCGCAGGCGGTGCGCCGTCACGACGCCGCCTATGTCGAGAGCCACGTCAACTTTCGGACGCTGCGTCTCTCTCTGGTCCGTCAGATCACGGCAGCGATGCGCATCGCATCCGAGACCGATCCGGATCTGGAACCCCGCGACCGCCAGCGCCTCAACGACGCCGCCTACGGCCTCGCCCTGGCCCTGGCCGAGACGATGGTGACGCCCGACACGGTGATGGATCTCCTCGCCAACGGTTGGCCCGACAAGCTCGACGTGGAGCGGCCCGCTGGCGCGCGCCCGGAAGGACTGGCGATCCGCAGCCTCGCACGGCTCATGCCCTATTACGGCGCACTGGAGATGCGCGGGTTCCGCGCCGTGGTGATCCCGATCCCGCCCGAGGGCTCACGGGCCGAGCGCACGCGCATCCGGCTGCGTCTGCGCGGCCTGAGCTGGCGCCTCGTGGATATCGAGATGGCCGATGTGCTGCGCGACCAGATCGCCGCCAAGCTCAGCCGGGCACTGGCGCGCGCCAAGATCGGGGCGAGTGCCGGCGAGGAGCGCTGACGGGCACGGCGCCGGCGCGCAGGCGCGCGACCGACCGCTTCGGCGCCGGGCCGGCAGCCGCGTGCGCGGGTCGTGCGTCGCGGGTCACTTGGCCTTCGGGCTGCCGGCGGCGTCCTTGGGCTCGCGCGCCTCGATCAGGTCCTCGGCCTTCTCCTCGTCGGTGTCCCCGCCCTGCTCGATGGTCTTGCTCGGGTTGGCCAGAAGCGACCGCACGATCCCGAGAAGGACTTCGCACTCGCCGGGGAACTTGTACGTCTCGAGAACGATCGCGGCATCCCGGAGAGTCCGCAGGTCGCGCACCATCTGGGCGTTGGCATCCTCGCGCAGCGCGCTCTTCTTGGCGATCGCCTCCTCGATCTGCGCGCCCTTCACGTCACAGGCGGCCCGGGCGGGCGATGCTGCGGCCGCGACGGCAAGAGCCAGGGCGATTGCTGGAAGGGTGCGCCACATGGCGAATTGTCCTCGGAGTTCCGGTTCAGACGGCGTGCAGGAGGGTGGCGCGCAGGACATCCTGCGCGAGGGACACGAGCTGGCTCGGGCGATAGGGCTTCGGCACGAACACCGAGCCCGGAACGGCCTCGCACGCCGGAAGACAGGCCCGACCGCCGGAGGTGTAAACCACCGGGAGTTCGGGACAGAGCCGGCGCGCCCGACGCGCCAGGGACAGGCCGTCCGTGTTGCGGGCCAGATCGATATCGGTGAAGAGCAGATCGACGCTCTCCCGGACCAGGATCGTCTCGGCCTCCCAGGCATCGGCCGCGGTGAGCACCCGATAGCCTTCGCCGAGCAGCGCCTCGGCAGCCAGCTCGCACACGGTAGGCTCATCCTCGACCACGAGGATCGTGGCCAAGGCCTGGTCCGGGACGGGGATGGACGGGCAGACGAAAGCGGCGGCGAACGGAACCATGACGCAACTCCCACTCACCCGGCGGGGGCCCGACGGCCCCGGACCGGATCGTAGGGGCAACGGCCCCTCCCGACGCGGCGTTCACCGTGATTGCATCGAATTGCTCGGGTTTGGTGAGCGGTGCGTTAACCGCGGCCCGGCTGCCCTGAACGAAGTCGCCCGAATGGTTAACAGAGGGTTACCGCGATCCGGCGCGGGGGCCGAAGCATGAACCGCCGCTGGCAGCTCGGCGTCGGGCTCCTCCTCACCGGCCTCGCCGGATATGTCGATGCCCTCGGCTTCGTCCGCCTCGGTGGCCTCTACACGTCGTTCATGAGCGGCAACACCACGCAGCTGGCCGTCTTCGGCGCCGAGGCCGATCCGCACCGCATGATCCTTCCGGCGATCCTGCTCTTCGCCTTCCTCACCGGGTCGGTTCTCGGCAGCGGCCTGGCGATCCTCGTGCCGAGTCCATGGACGACGCCCGCGGTGCTCGGCTACGAATCCTTGCTGATCCTGGGCGGGATGGGCCTCGGCCTCGAATCGCCCGAACTCGGCCTTGCGGCCTTCTTCGTCGCGGTGGCGATGGGTTCCCAGAACGCTGTTCTGGCCCAGGTGAGGGGGTTCAGGGCCGGCACCACGTTCGTGACCGGTGCCCTGTTCAGCCTCGGGCAGAAGATCGCGCAGGCGCTGACCCGCACCGGGGCCCCCCTGGGCTGGATCGGCGACGGCCTGGTTTGGGTGTCGCTGCTGGTCGGTGCCTTTCTGGGCGCGCATGCCTATCAGCGCGTCGCCCTGTACGCGCTGATCGTACCCGCCGCGATCTCCGGCGGCCTGGCGCTATTTACAGCCTTTCTGGTCTTGCGCGCGGGTCAGCCCGCCGCGAAGGTTCCCCCGACATGAACAGCCCCGTCAGCAATCCGTCCCTCACCAGCCACGTCGCCGCCCTGGAGCCCGGCGCCCACGTCGTGGCAGCGCACTTCCTGAAGGACGTCCCGGTGCTGGCCCTCAGCGACGGGACCGTCGTCCTCGCCCATGAGCCGGCCCTGACCCGGATCACGGCCCATCCGGACGGCGGCATCCTCGTCGCGGCCGGCGGCGGCGATCACCTGCTCGCCGGCGGTGACGATGGCCGTGTCGTCGCCATCCGCGCCGACGGAAGCGTGGCGCAGCTGGGCCTCGCGAAGGGCGGCGCCTGGATCGATGCCCTCGCGATCCACCCGGATGGGGCCGTGGCGTGGTCGGCGGGCCGCACCGTCGTGGCGCGGGATGCCAAGGGCCGCGAGAAGGCGTTCGAGGCGCCCTCGACCGCCCGGGGCCTCGTCTTCGCACCCAAGGGTTACCGGCTCGGCGTCGCTCACTACAACGGCGTCAGCCTTTGGTACCCGAACCTGGAAACGCCCGCCGAGGTCGTCAGCTGGAAGGGTTCGCATATCGACGTGACGTGGTCACCGGACGGGCGTTTCGTGGTCTCGACCATGCAGGAGAATTCCCTGCACGGCTGGCGCCTGCAGCCCGATCGCGGCCACATGCGGATGTCGGGGTATCCCGGCAAGGTCCGCTCGATGTCGTGGTCCTCAGACGGGCACTGGCTCGCCACCAGCGGCGCCGAGGCGGCCATCGTGTGGCCGTTCGACACGAAGGAAGGGCCGACCGGGAAGGCGCCGCGGGAATGCGGCGTCCGCCCGGCCCGGGTCTCACGCGTGGCTTTCCACCCGAAGGCGCCGGTGCTGGCCATGGGCTACGAGGACGGCTGCATCCTGCTCGTCCGCTTCAACGACGCGGCGGAATTGCTCGTTCGTCCGGCCGTTCAGGGCAGCGGCGTGACGGCGCTCGCCTGGGATGGTCGCGGCGGCCGGCTGCTGTTCGGCTGCACCGACGGCAAGGCCGGCCTGCTGACCCTGCCGGGCTGAGCCCCGTCGAGCCTGGCTGGAACCCCGTCCGGCCGCGTGCTCTTTGTCGGTGGTCGATTCCCATACCGGAGGCCTGACATGTTCCGCGTGTTCCGCACCTTCGGTCTCGCGCTCGGCCTGCTCGGCGGCGTGGTCGCCGCCCAGGCCCCCGAATTCGCCCAGCAATATGCCCAGCGGCTCGGCGGCGCCGCGGACGAACTGCGCCGCCAAGTGGCGGTGCTGCAATCGGACGCCGAGGCGTCGGGGACCACCCGTGACGGCGCTGTCGATCGGCTGCGCACAAATCCAGACCAGCTGGTGGCCCGCCGCGGCGAGGCCGCCCGAGCCGATATCGCGCGCCTCGCCCGGCTGAATGCCCAGCAGGAGGCTCTGGCGACGGCGACGAGCCCCCTGGGGCGAGTCGTCGCCATGCTACACGATCCCGATCTGCCCGTCGCGGAGGCCGCCTATCGCGAATTCAGCCCGGCCGTTCCCACCAGCGCCGATGGACTCGCCGCGGGTCTGATCGGGTTCTTCGTGGCCTGGGGCGGGTGGCGGGTCGCATCGGATGTCGGCCGGCGGGCCGTGCGCCGGCGGCCCCGCGAGACCGCCACCGTGGCCTGAGACCAGTTCAACGCGGCCGGGAGTGTGGCGCAACGTCTACAGCGGCTTGCGCGAGCCTTGCGTATCGAGCAGGGATCCGGCCGTCCCGGTCCGGGAGAAAGCGCAAGATGCCGCGCGCGTCGAACTCAACCACCATCGATCCGGCGCTCGACGCCGCCGCGCTCCTGCGGCGCATCGGCTTCTTCGGCCTGTTCGTGGTGCTGCCGGTTCTGGCGCAGGTCGCCCGCCGCGCCTCCGTGATACTCGCCCCGATCGCCGTCATCCTGCTGATCATCGCCAGCGTCATCGATCGTCGCCAGCGTCCGGTTCGCCCGGCAACCCAGCGGCTGCTCACATCGCCGGCCTTCCTGGCCAGCATGCTGGTGGTGCTGTGGTCGGCCCTGTCGCTGACCTGGACGCCGTTCCTGGGCCCGGCCCTGGAGCGGTTGGCCAACCTGGGCGCCACGATTGGGCTGGCGCTTCTCGGCTATCTCGCCCTTCCCGATCGAATGCGCTCGGCGAATCTCTACCTGCTGCCCCTCGGTGTCGTGGCGGGGGCCATCGTGGCGATCATGCTCGGGCTGTTCGGTGCCCACATGGCGTCCTCCGGGACCGCGGATGACGGCGCGCTGGATCGCGGCCTGGTGCTCCTGATCCTGCTGCTCTGGCCGGCGCTCGCGTGGCTCCGGTCCCGGCGCCGCGACCGCGAAGCCCTCGGGCTCGCCCTTCTGGTCGCCCTCGCCCTCACGGTCCAGCCCGACGGAACCCAGATCGCCGCGCTGTCCGTCGGCGCCCTCGCCTTCGCGGTGACGAGCTACCGCACGCGCCTCGGCGTGATGCTCACCGCCACCCTGTCGGCCGGCCTACTCGCTGTCGCGCCGCTGCTGCCCTTTCTCGCGCGGCCTGTAGGCGCCGCCATCCTGGGACCCCTCGCGCCGGCAGTGCTGTCGCTGAAGAGCTGGCAGAAGGTGGTGACCGCCGACCCGGTGCGGCTCATCACCGGTCACGGTTTCGAGACGGCCCTGCGAGGCCGCCTCGTCGGGCTGCTACCGGTGAATGCGCCGACCACTGCGCTGTTCGAATTCTGGTACGAACTCGGCATCGTCGGAGCGCTCGCTGCCGCCTTCGCGCTCTACGCCTCGGTCCGCCGGGCCGGGCGGGACGGACCGGCGCTGGTTCCGGGTGCGATGGGCTGTTTCGCCGCCACCTTCACGGTGGCCTGCCTCAGCGTCGGGCTCACCGCGATATGGTGGCTCTCGACCGTCGCGATCGCCATCGTGGTCTTCGTGGCGGTGGAGCGCGGCCAGTTCCGCACCAGCCGGCCGAAGGTGGCCAAACTGCACCGCCTGCAGACCCGCGAAGGCTGAGCGGTCAGGACCGCAGGAAGCCGTGCAGGCGGATCCAGGCCAGGAACAGACCGGGCCAGGCCGCCGCGGGCGTTCCGGGCGCGCCGAGGCCGAAACCGTGACCGCCGCGCTCGAACAGATGCAGCTCGGCCGGGACATGCGCCTTGCGCAGGGCCGAGAACATCAGCAACGGATGATCCGCTACGGCGACGGGATCGTCGATCGCCTGGACCAGAAACGTGGGTGGCGTCTCCGGCCCGACCTGGAGATCGACCGAATAGGTCTTCATCTCGTCGGGCGTCACCTCGTCGCCCACCAGGATGCGGCGCGTGTGGGTCCGGTCGAACGGCTTGCACATGGTGATGACCGGGTAGATCAGCCCGGCGAGCCCCGGCCGGATGGGCTGGGCGTCGGCGGCATCGACGGCCGCGTAGAGATCGCGGGCGCTGCCGACCGCGGTCTCACCCATTAGATGGCCGCCGGCCGAGAAGCCGAGGACGCCGACGCGAAGGGGATCGATGCCGAATTCCGGACCGCGCGACCGAATCAGCCTCAGGGCACGCTGCGCGTCCTGCCGGGGAGCATCCGGCCCGGAGCCCCAGCCCTCGGCGGGCAGACGGTAGACCAGCAGGAAGACCGTGACGCCGGCCGCGTTCAGCACACGGCCGACGGGGACGCCCTCGTTGCCGAGGGCGATGAACTCATACCCGCCCCGGCGGCGACGATCATCGCTGCACCGTTGGGATGGGCCGGCCGCATGACCAGGAGACAGGGCCGCGCAACCCGGGTGACATCGCCGAACATGCCCTCGACGTACCGATAGCCGTCCGCGGCCGGCCCGGTGCCGCCGCCGGGCGGCTCGTCCGGCCAGAGGTCGATGACCTGCAGCTCCGCACCGGGCAGGGAGCGCGGCAGAGCGTGGACCGCCTCGTGCGGGGCCGGAGCCGGTGCCGTGGGCACATCGATCTCCGCCTGAGCCCTGCGAAGCCCGATAGCGGTGCCGAGACCGGCAAGCAGGAAGCGGCGGTCGAGGCGCAACGGCATCTCCCGGACTGGAGCTGATCTCGGAACCGCCTGCGGCCCGTCCCGGCTCCCACGGGAGCGCCGGTCCAACGCCGCGGGTGGCGATGCGGGTTCCGTCTCGGCGGTGAGCCTCAGCCGCGTCGCGCGATGACGGACACGTAGAACCCGTCGGTACCGGTGCGGAGCGGGCTCATCTGCACCCCATGGACGGTGGTGCGCACCGCCGTGCGGAGGGAATCCGGTCCCGCCGCGAGCACGTCCTGCGGGGCGACCACGTCGAACCGGCCCCGCCAGCGCGAGAGCAATCCGGCCACGGCCGCGTCGTTCTCCGCGGACAGGAGCGAGCAGGTGATGTAGACGATCCGGCCCCCGGGTTTCACCAGCTTGGCCGCCCGATCGAGGACCTGGACCTGCTCGGCCGTGCGGAGCGCGAGACTCCCGGGCCGCAGCCGCCATTTCGCGTCGGGATTGCGTCGCCAGGTTCCGGACCCCGTGCACGGCGCGTCGACCACCACCCGATCGACCTTGCCGTCGAGATCCTCCAGCACGTCGGCCCGTGCCTTGCCGCTGCGCGGAGTCCGCACCTCGGCCTCGGCGCCGGAGCGGCGCAGGCGTTCGTGGATCGGCGCGAGGCGACGCGGGTCGCCGTCGGTAGCGATCAGGCGGGCCTGATTTCCGGTCTCGGCTGCGAGGGCCAGGGTCTTGCCGCCGCCACCGGCGCAGAGGTCGACGATGGTCTCCCCGGCGCGCGGCGCCGCTAGGAGCGCGGCGAGCTGCGAGCCCTCGTCCTGGATCTCGTACCAGCCCTCCAGGAACTCGGACTCGACATGGAGCGCCGGCCCGCGTCCGTCGGCGCCGATCGGGATGCGCAGGCCGAAGGGGGCGTGGGGCGTCGGGGCGGCGTCGAAGGCGGCGAGCGCCGGCATCACCGCGTCGCGGCTGCCGCGCAGGGCGTTGACCCGGATATCGAGGGGCGCCCGTCGGGCGAGCGCCTTCAGTTCCGGAACGAGGTCGTCGCCGAGCGTCGCGGCGAGGTCAGCAAGCACGAAGGCGGGCGCGTCCCCGGCGACTTCGGGCGGGGCATCCTCCAGCGTGCCGCCTTCGAGGCGCGCGCGCTCGTCGTCGCTGAGCGGTTCCGGTGCGAAGCGCTCGCCCGAGAACAGCGCGGCCACCGAGCCGGCCGCGAGCCCCTGTTGGAGGCGCAACGCGCCGATCAGGATGGCGCGCGGCGTGTCCGAGCCCATGATCCAGGCCGCCGAGGCCCGCCGCCGCAGGGCGTCGTACACGAGGCTGGCGATGCCTGCCCGGTCACCGGACCCGGCGAAGCGATGGGCGAGACCCCAATCCTTCAGGGCGTCGGCGGCGGGCCGGCGATGCACGGCGATATCGGTCAAGACTTCGATGGCGGCGGAGCAGCGAGCGGCGGGGGTCAGCGGTCGGATCCTTTCGGAAAGCGTCAACGACGACGTGAAACGGCCACGCTTGGCCCACGATGCCGCCACGATACGGCCGAGCTTCCTGCACGTTCGCGGCGCAGACCGTCACGCGGATGGTCCGCAATGCGGGCCGTCGCGTGTCGTATGGCATCCGCCCGTTCCGGACCAGAGCGGTCCGTCGCCGGTCGCATCCCGGGAGTACCTCAGTTCATGACGTCAACCGTTCGCGTCGCCCTCGCGGCCCTCGTCGCGGCCTCGCTCGCCGCCTGCGCCAGTGCTCCCGCAGCCCAGCCTGACTTCTCCCCGCCGCCCCGCCGGCCGGTCGATGCCAAGACGCAGCTCGAATACGGCAACCCGCCCCCGCCGCCGCCGCCCGCCCGCTACTGAGACGTCGGCGCGGGGGGACGGTTCAGGCCGTCTCCCGCGCCCGCCGGGCCTCGTAGGCCTTCAGCCCGGCATAGACCGCGGTCAGGACCGGGAAGGTCGTCTCGGGCGCAAGCCGCTCGCCCCGGGCGATCAGGTCGCCGATCACGTGATCGGCCTCGATCCGGCCCTTGTTCTCGATGTCACGCAGCATCGAGGCCGTGAAGGTGGAGCCCGCGGCCGTCAATTGTGCCCGCGCCCGCTCGGCCACGACCGGCCGCGGCTCGAACCCGCTCGCGGCGGCCACGGCGGTGCATTCGGCATGAAGTGCCGCGACGAGCGCGGTCCCGCCGGGCGCCGCCACGATGTCGCCGACCGCAGCCCGCATCAGCGTGGTCGCCCCGGCGAGGGTCGCGAGGAACACCCACTTCTCCCACATCTCCTGCAGAATCACGTCGCTCAGCCGCGGCTGGAACTTGAGGCCGCGCATCAAGTCGTCGACCGCCTCGATCCGGGCGGAGCGTGAACCGTCGCGCTCGCCATAGGTGATGCTGCACAGCTCGCTCATGTGGCGGATGGCGCCGTCCGGCGCGAGCGTTGCGGCGATCGCGCAGGCTCCGCCGAGCACGCGCTCGGCCCCGAACCGGGCGTCGAGGGCGTCGAGATGCGACATCCCGTTCAGCACCGGCAGGATCGCAGTGCCCTCGTCCACCGCTGGCGCCAGATCGGCGATGGCGCTGTCGAGGTCGTAGGCCTTGCAGGACAGAATGATCAGGTCGAACCGCCCCGCCCCGGCCAGACGGTCGGCCGTCACGGTGGGCGGATCGGGCAGATGCAGGTCGCCGAGGGGGCTTCTGACGTTCAATCCCGCCGCGGCCAGCTTGGCCGCGCGGGCCGGCCGGACCAAGAACGTGACATCGGCGCCGGCCTCGGCGAGGCGCGCCCCGTAATAGCCACCGGTCGCGCCGGCCCCGACGATCAGCGTGCGCATGAGCTTCCTCAGGTTCGCGAGGGATAGTTCGGGCTCTCGCGGGTGATCGTCACGTCGTGCACGTGACTCTCGCGCAGGCCGGCATTGGTGATGCGGATGAACTGCGCCCGCTCTTGGAACTCGGGGATCGTGGCGCCGCCGACGTAGCCCATGGCGGCGCGCAGACCGCCGGCGAGCTGGTGCAGGACGTTGCCCACCGGACCCTTGTACGGCACCTGACCCTCGATGCCCTCCGGCACGAGCTTGTGGGTGTCGTTCACCTCAGCCTGGAAGTAGCGGTCAGCCGAGCCGCGGGCCATGGCGCCCACCGAGCCCATACCGCGGTACGACTTGTACGAGCGGCCCTGGTAGAGGAACACATCACCGGGGGCCTCGTCGGTGCCGGCGAGGAGCGAGCCGAGCATCGCCACCGAGGCGCCCGCCGCGATCGCCTTGGCGAGATCGCCGGAATACTTGATGCCGCCGTCGGCGATGACCGGGATGCCGGCCTCCCCGGCGGCCTCGACGGCCTCCATCAGCGCGGTCAGCTGCGGCACGCCGACGCCCGCCACGATGCGGGTCGTGCAGATCGAGCCCGGGCCGATGCCGACCTTGATGGCGTCGGCACCGGCATCGATCAACGCCCGCGCACCGTCCCGGGTCGCGACGTTGCCGGCGATGACCTGCACGGCGTTCGAGAGCTGCTTCACGCGGGCGACCGCGTCGAGCACCTTGATGGAGTGGCCGTGGGCCGTGTCGACCACGATCACGTCGCAGCCGGCATCGATCAGGCGCTCGGCCCGCTCGAAGCCGCTGTCACCCGTCGTCGTGGCGGCGGCGACGCGCAGGCGACCCTGCTCGTCCTTGACGGCGTTCGGGTAGGCGACGCGCTTCTCGATGTCCTTGACGGTGATCAGGCCGATGCAGCGGTAATGGTCGTCGACCACGAGCAGCTTCTCGATCCGGAACTGGTGGAGCAGCCGCTTGGCCTCGTCCTGGGTCACGCCCTCGCGGACCGTGATCAGGCGGTCGCGGGTCATCAGCTCGGCGACCGGCTGGGCGGAGTTGGTGGCGAAGCGCACGTCGCGGTTGGTCAGGATGCCGACGAGCTTGCCGCGGGAGCCGTTGGGGCCGCGCTCCACCACCGGGATCCCGGAGATCCGGTTGCGCTTCATCACCTCGAAGGCGTCGGCCAGCGTCTCGTCCGGGTGGATGGTGATCGGGTTCATCACCATGCCGGACTCGTACTTCTTGACGAGGCGGACCTGCTCGGCCTGCTCCGGCGGCTCGAGGTTGCGGTGGATGACGCCCATACCGCCGTTGGCCGCCATGGCGATGGCCATCGGGGCCTCGGTCACCGTGTCCATGGCCGAGGCCACGATCGGCAGGTTCAGGGGGATCGTGCGGGTCAGCCGGGAGGCGACGTTCACTTCGGTGGGCATCACCGAGGAGGCGGCGGGCCGCAGGAGCACATCGTCGAAGGTGAGGCCCTCGATGATCGATGCGGTTTCTACTCGGGCCATGTGCCAACTTTCCTCGGACGGCGGCGCGCGGGGGGAGCGCGCTGCGGGATCGGGTTGGCAAGTGCCAGTATCACGGGCTCTACGACGGCGCCAATGCACCCGTGATGCGTCGCAACGCGAAAACGCGCATGGCTCGCGGCTTGTCCACGGCCGCGGCTCCCTGCCTTGTCGCGTCGCGGCCCAGCCGCAGCCCTACCGCATCGCCGGCGCGCGGGGACCCTTGTCGGTGTATTCGGGCGGCAGGCCGATATAGTCGCCCAGCATGCCGTCGATGCCCGGCGCCCGGCCGAAGGCCTCGCAATCGGGGTCGAGCGGGGCCTCGCCGAGGGTGGTGATGCGGATGCGGTCCCAGGTCGGGAGCGTGTTGGGGGCGGTGAACGGGTCGTCGCCGGTCGCCACCATGTAGCCGAAATCCTGCCCGAACTCGCCCGCGAGATCGTAGGCGTCGCTGGCCTTGGAGAAGCGCGGCTGGCTGGTGAAGGAATTGGYCGCCCCGCCCCAGACCATGGCGGCCCGCTGCTCGCGCCGCCGGTCCAGCGCCTCGGCCTCCACCGTGAGGCTCCCGAGCCCGATCGGCACGCGCGGGATCGGAACGCGGCCGACGCCCTCGGCGACGCTCAGGCCCAGCTGCGAGGCGACCGTCACGCCGGCCGAACCCGCGATGGTGGCGCCGGCGCCGAGGAGGTCCGTGGGGTCGACGCGGGTGACCTGCGCCCGCACGGTCAGGTCGGCATCGCGGCTCGTCACGATGTCGTATTTCAGCGACAGATCGTAGCACAGCGCCCGGTCGGCGGCGTTGGCGATGAGGCGCCGCTCGGCCTGGGTCAGCGGCGCGGCTCCCGCCACATCGGCGTGGAAGGCGGTCGGAATGATGCGGACCGTCTGCGCTTTGGCGAGGGCCGGCCGGTCCACGTAGATCCGCGAGGCCGAAGCGACCTGGTCGCTGGACTTCAAGCGGTCATAGCGCGTCAGGGATCCGCGATCGTTTAGCAGGACGGTGCCGCAGGCGGCCACCATCGAGAGAAGGGCGACACCGGCGGCGATCCGCGGCAGGGAGCGGACCTTGCTGGGGCTGGGGTGCATCGGGTTCCTCGTGGGCCGGCCCCTGGCCGGCTTGGGCGACCTCACGGGCGCGTGAGGGAAACGTAGCCATGGGAGCACCCGTAAAAAAGGTGGCTTCGCGTCGGCGCTCAACCTCTGTTGCAGGATGGATACATGCGCGAAACACGAGGGTGCGAGGTGGCCACGCCGCCGTGCAACCGCCCCGGCGCGACACGCGTCTGCTGTCCGATGGCCGCAACTCAGCAAAGACCGTTCTGGATCGTCCCCCTGACGGTCGCCACCGCTCTGTTCATGGAGAACACCGACTCGACGGTGATCGCCACGGCGCTGCCGAGCATCGCGGCCAGCCTGAACGAGGACCCGATCGCGCTGAAGCTTGCGCTGACCTCCTATCTGGTCAGCCTCGCGATCTTCATCCCGGTCAGCGGCTGGATGGCCGACCGCTACGGCTCGCGCACGGTGTTCCGCGCCGCCCTGGTGGTGTTCATGGCCGGCTCGCTGGCCTGCGCGGCCGCCAACGGCCTCGCATGGTTCGTCGCCGCGCGGTTCCTCCAGGGCATGGGCGGCGCCATGATGGTGCCGGTCGGGCGTCTCGTGGTGCTGCGCAGCGTGCCGAAGTCGCAGCTCGTGACCGCGCTCGCCTACCTGACCTTCCCGGCCCTCGTCGGCCCGGTGATGGGTCCGCCTGTTGGCGGACTGATCACGACGTGGTTCGACTGGCGGTGGATCTTCTTCATCAACCTGCCGATCGGATGCGCGGGGATCGTGCTGGCCAGCCTGTACTTCGAGGACGTGCGCGAGCCGGAGCGGCCGCCCCTCGACCTCGTCGGATTCGTGCTGCTCGGCACCGGGTTGGCGGCGCTGATGCTCGGCCTCGCCTCCCTGGGCCGCCACCTGCTGCCGGCTGCTGTGTCCTGGGGCTGCCTCGCCGCGGGCGCTTTCCTCCTGCCGCTCTATTGGGCGCATGCCCGCCGGGCCGCCCACCCGATCGTGCGGCTCGACCTGATGGAGCGGCCGACCTTCAGGGTCGCCGTGATCGGCGGCAGCCTGTTCCGGATCGGTACCGGAGCGATCCCATTCCTGCTGCCGCTGATGCTGCAGGTCGGCTTCGGCCTGGATGCCCTGCATTCCGGGCTCATCACCTTCGCGGCGGCGGCCGGGGCGATGTTCGTGAAGACGCTGGCGCCCAAGATCCTGCGCCGCACCGGGTTCCGGACGTTGATGGTCTGGAATGCGTTGCTCGCCTCGGCCTTCCTGGCGGTGAATGGCTTCTACACCGGGGAGACCCCGCACTGGATCATGGTGGCCCTGCTGTTCGTCGGCGGCTGCTCGCGCTCGATCCAGTTCACCTGCGTCAACGCCATTGCGTATGCCGATCTCGAATCCCGCGAGATGAGCGCGGCCACGAGCTTCGCCAGCGTCTGCCAGCAGCTGTCGCTGAGCCTCGGCGTGACGCTCGGGGCTCTGGCCCTGGAGGGAACGGCCGGATGGCACGGACGGACGCAGATCGCGGCCGGCGATTTCGGACCGGCCTTCTTCGCGGTGGCGGTGATCTCGGCGGCTTCCGTCCTGGCCTTCCGCCGCCTGTCGCTGGATGCCGGGTCGGAGATCTCCGGCCGCGCGATGGTCAAGGCCTCGCCGCCGGCCGCCGAAATGAGGCCGCGGCACGGCTGATCAGGCGGCCGCGCGGGCGGGCGCCCGTCCGGCGGGCCGCTTGCTTCCGCCCCGCGCGGCGCCCTTGCCCGAGCCCTTCGCGGCGATCGGCTTGGCAGCGGGGGCCGCCCCCATCGTGCCGGCGCGCCAGCCCTGCCAGCTCAGGGCGCCCGGACCGGCCAAGGCATACATGAGAAATCCGCCGGCCAGGCCGAGATCGGCCAGCATCAGCGTACGCTCGGCGACCGCAGCCGGGCCGACATAGTGCCAGAACGGGTGCAGCACGAAGGCCGTCACGGCGGCGAAGGCGGCCAGAGCCAGCCCGGTCAGCCGCGGCAGCACGCCGAGGATCAGCGCCAGCGGGCCGAATACCTGAACCACCACCGCCGCGGTTGCGACGCTGTTGGGGAACGGCATGCCGTTGCCGGCCAGGGTGAGGGCGAAGCCCGAAACGTTGAGCGCCCGGGCGATCCCGGTGGGCAGGAGCGCGGCGGCGAGCAGAAGACGCGCAGCGAAGAGGGTTCCGTCCTGGGCGCGGGCGATCATGGGCGGGTCCGGTCGGCTGGGATGAAGACCCGAGCTTGAGGGGTCTCGCTGAAGACCGCGTTAAGCCGCCGCGCTCAGCCGCCGACGCCGCCCCGGAACAGCCGGCCACGCTCCGTCCAGGCCACGACGAGGAGCGCCATCGCGCCGAGGCTCGCATAGCCGATCGCCACGGGCAGCACGGTGCCGTCGAAGGCTTGGCCGATCAGGAAGCCGCAGAACGCGCCCAGGATCGTCGTGTAGAACCCGAGGAACGACGAGGCCGTGCCGGCGATGGCGCCGAGGGGCTCCAGCGCCAGCGCGTTGAAGTTCGGCATCGCGAAGCTGATCAGGAACTGGTTCATCGCCAGGATCGCCAGGAACAGGGCGAGGGGCGGATGGCCGTGATAGGCAAGCCCGGCCCCGACCTGCACCAACCCGACCAGCGTGAACGCGATGACGCCGCTGTGCGACAGCGCCCGCATCCCGAGCCGGCGGACCACCCGGGCGTTGATCAGCGTCGCCGCGCCCATCGCGCCCGCTACCAGCCCGAAGGCCAGGGAGAAGAGCGGGCCGAGGTGGTAGAGGCCGGTGTCGAATACCTGCTGGGCCGAGCCCACATAGCCCATGATGCAGCCGGTCATCAGGCCGAGCGCCGTGGCGTAGCCGACGGCGACGCGGGTCCGGAGGGTCAGGCGGATCGCCTCCCAGGTCGCGGCGGGCGAGAGCGGCCGGCGGTATTCCGGGTGCAGCGTCTCGGGCATCCGCAGGGAGAACCAGAGGGCCAGCCAGAAGGCCAGGACCAGCATCGAGACGAAGACGTAGACCCAGGAGCCCAGCGCCAGCATCAGGCCGCCGATCGCCGGCGCGATCATCGGAACGATCAGGAACACCATCATGGTGAGCGACATGACGCTCGCCATCTCGCGGCCGGCGAAGCGGTCGCGCACGATCGCCACCGAGAGCACGCGCCCGCCGGCGGCGCCCATGCCCTGGATGATCCGCGCGGCCAGCAGCCAGCCGAAGCTCGGCGCCACCATGGCAAGGCCGCAGCCGACAACGTAGATGGCGAGGCTGGCGAGCAGGACCGGGCGCCGTCCAAGGGCGTCGGAGACCGGTCCGTAGACGATCTGCGCGAAGCCGAAGCCGATCATGTAGACGTAGACGAGGAGCTGCAGCCGGTTCGGATCGGCCACGGCGAATCGCGCCTCGATCGCCGGGAAGGCCGGCAGCAGGTTGTCGATGGAGATCGCCGTCACCGCCATCATCAGGGCGATGATGGCGACGAACTCGACGAAGCCCGGACCCGACCAGGGCCGTGGGGCGGGAACGTTCTGGACCGGCGGCTCGGGCCGGATCGCGATGGTCAAGGCGGGCTCTCGGGATGCGCGGGGACGGGCAGATGAGGGCTCGTCCTTCGCGGCACACGTGTGACGACCGCGCCCGCCGCGCGCAGTTCAGGCCGGCAGCGGGCGCAGGGCGGGCTCGGCGGGGTTGCGGCCCACGAAGGCCGCCATGAGTGCCGCCACGAGGCAGAGCAGGCCGGCCGAGACGAAGGCGCCGAGATAGGTTCCGGTGTCGGTCCGGACCATGCCGGCGAGCCACGCCGCCGAGGCCGCACCGATCTGGTGGGCGGCCGCGATCCAGCCGAACATCAGCGCGGCGTTCTCCTCGCCGAAGGTTTTTCCGGCGAGCTGGACGGTGGGCGGCACCGTGGCGATCCAGTCGAGCCCGTAGAACACCGCGAACAGCGACAGGCCGTAGAAGCTGTAGTCGAACGAATAGGGCAGGAAGATCAGCGAGAGCCCGCGCAGGCCGTAATACCACGCGAGGAGCTTGCGCGAGTCGAACCGGTCCGTCAGCCACCCCGACGCGGTGGTGCCGATCAGGTCGCAGATGCCCATCAGCGCGAGCAGGCCCGCGGCGGTCACCTCGGCGATGCCGTGGTCGATGCAGGCCGGGATCAGGTGCGTCCCGATCAGTCCGTTGGTGGAGGCGCCGCAGATGAAGAAGGTGCCGGCGAGCAGCCAGAAGTCGCGGGAGCGCAGGCCGATGCGCAGGCCGCGCAGCGCCCGCACGGCGGGGTTCTCGGTCAGGACCGGCGTCGGCGTGACCGCATCCTCGCCATAACGCGGCAGACCGATATCGGCCGGGCGGTCGCGCAACAGCAGGGCGGCCAACGGGATCAACGCGAGGGTCGCCGCCGCCACCACGAGGGAGACCGAGCGCCATCCCTGCCCGACCGCCAGGGAGGCCAGCATCGGCAGGAAGACGAGCTGACCGGTGGCGCTGCTCGCGGTCAACAGGCCGAGGACGAGCCCGCGGCGCTTGGCGAACCAGCGCCCCGCTACGGTCGCCCCGAGGACGTTGGCGACCATGCCGGAGCCGGAGCCGACGACGATGCCCCAGAGCAGCACCATCTGCCACGGCGCTGTCATCAGGCTCGTGGCGGCGGTGCCGATCGCCAGGATCAGGAGCGCCGCGCAGACGGAGCGCCGGAGGCCGAACCGCTCGATGATCGCCACCGCGAAGGGTCCGATCATGCCGTACAGGAAGATGTTGAGGGCGATGCCGACGCCGATCGTGGCCGCGGTCCAGCCGAATTCCCGCTCCCAGGGTACGATCAGCACGCTCGGGGTCGCGCGAACGCCGGCCCCCACGAGGAGCACCAGGAACGTGACGGCCGCGATGACCCAGGCATAATGCAGGCGCGCCCCGGGGCGCGTCTCGGTGATGGCGGGCATGAACGGTCTCCGGCGGCGGGCGGGCCTGAGGCGATGCTCAGGTGGCGGAAATCAGGGCGTTCGCCAGGGCCGCCACGGCCCCGGGCTCGACTTGGGCGTTGATGCGGGTCTGCGCGTCCCGCCAGTAGGGCATCGCGGTGGCCATGGCACCGCGGCCGGCGTCGGTCAGGATGACCATGCGCGTGCGGGCATCGTCGGCGTCGGCGGCGATCCGGACGAGGCCGCGCCGCTCCAGCGGATCGAGGTTGCGCGCCATCGTGGTGCGCTCGAGCGCAGCCTCGGCGGCGAGCCGCGTCACGGGCGTCGGACCCAGCCGCTCCAGAAGGCGCAGGATCGCGAACTGCGTCACCCGCAGGCCCGTCGGGCGCAGGGCCGAATCATAGGCCGTCGTCACGGCGCGCGTCGCCCGGCGCAGCGCGGAGCAGGTGCAGGGCTCTTCGGGAGCGGGAACGGCAGGATCGTCGGGCACGATGCGTGTATATGCACGTTTCTCGGCCTGAGCAACCCAAGCGGGGCGTGCGCCTGACGCTTCGCCCCGATCGATACTCGCGGACGGGCAAACGGTCGGGGGTGTCATCGACACGGCGGATCACGCTGCTATCGGTTGGGCGAGTGACCCGGTTCGGGAGAAGCGCGATGACACTCGAAACCGCGACGGCGTTGTCCTCCTCGGAGCAGAAGACGGCCCGCACCGGGCTGATCGAGGCGGCCGCCGACATCGTGACCGACCAGGGTGGACCCGGCGGCTTCGTCCGCGACCTGTTCGGGCGCGTCACCCCGGAGGATCTGGCCTCCTACGACGCCGCGATCCTGGCCGACCTCGCCGCCCGCGCCCGTGCCTTCCTCTCCGAACCGCGCCGGCCCAGCGACCCGGCCCGAATGCGCCTCGGCGAAGGCGAGCTGTTCCGCGACGGACGGGCGCGCGAGGTGACGATCCTCGAGGTCGTCAACGACAACCGGCCGTTCCTGCTGGACTCCACCCTCGCCGAACTCACCGAGCAGGGCCTCTCCCCGCACCTCGTCGCCCATCCGATCCTGGGCGTGGAACGGGATGGCGGGGGTGGGCTGATCCGCGTGGTCGGTGAGACGACCGCGGATGCCCATGGCAGCCTGGCGCGCGAGAGCTTCATTCACATCCATCTCGACCGCCTCTCGGACGAGGTCGGCGCGCGGTTGCTGGACTCCCTCGCGGCGGTCTATCGCGACGTCGCCCTGGCGAGCGACGATCACGACGCCATGCTGGCGCGCCTCACCGACCTCGCCGAGGATCTCGGCCGGGCGCCTACCCCGGTGCCAGAGAGCGAGACCGAGGAAGCACGCGCCTTCCTCGGGTGGCTGAAGGACGGCCAGTTTCTGCTCCTCGGCATGCAGCAGCACGGCATCGACGGCGAGGCCCATCCCCTGGTCGACGGGTCGAGCCTCGGCGTACTGCGCGATCCCGGCGCCACACCCCTGCGCCGGGGACGGACCCCGGTGGACTACACGCCGGAGATCCTCGCCTTCCTGGAGGAGCCGCAGCCGCTGATCATCACCAAGGCGAGCGTGAAGTCCCGGGTCCACCGATCGGCCTACCTCGACTATATTGGCGTGAAGCTGTTCTCCGGCCTCGGCAAGCTTTCGGGTGAGGTGCGGATCGTCGGCCTGTTCACGGCCTCGGCGTATACAAGCCCCGCCCGCGAGGTGCCGGTTCTGCGCCGCAAGGTCGAGGCCGTCGTCCAGCGCGCGGGTCTGGACCCGACGAGCCATGCCGGCCGCAGCCTCCTCGCGGTCCTGGAGAGCTATCCGCGCGACGAACTGTTCCAGATCGGCATCGAGCGGCTCTACCGGTTTACCCTGGCCATCGCCGCCCTGGCCGACCGGCCGCGGGTGCGCGTGCTCTCGCGCCCGGACCGGTTCGGCCGCTTCGTCTCGCTCCTCGTCTACGTTCCCAAGGACCGCTACGATTCCACGGTGCGCGGCCGGATCGGCGCCTACCTCGCAGAGACCTATGGCGGACGGCTGAGCGCCGCCTATCCCGATTATCCGGACGGCCCCCTCGCCCGCATCCACTACATCATCGGCCTGCCCGACCAGGGCAGCCCGGAGCAGGACCCGTCGCTCCTGGAAGCCGGCATCGCCGCCCTGGTCCGCACCTGGGGCGACGCCCTGCGGGCTGCCCTGACCGAGACCCAGGGCGGCGACCGGGCGCGCCAGCTCGCCACCCGCTACGGCGACGCGTTCTCGGCCGCCTACCGGGACGCATTCCAGCCCGAGATGGCCGTCGCCGACGTAGCGATCCTCGACCGCCTCGACGACAGCCAGCCGCGCGCCGTCCATCTCGGGCGCCGGCAGAGTGATGCGGCGGCTCAGGTCCGCCTGAAGGTCTTCTCCCGCGGCACTGCCATCAGCTTGTCGGACCGGGTTCCGGGGCTGGAGAATCTCGGCTTCCGCGTCATCAACGAGCGCACCTACCGGATCGTGCCTGCGGGGGCGGACGAGGCGGCCCGGATCTGGGTGCACGACATGCTGATCGAACGCGCAACCGGCGCTCCGATCGACCTGAACGCCTTGGAGCGCCCGCTGGAATCCGCGATGCTGGCTATCGCGGACGGTGTCGCCGAATCCGACGGCTACAATCGGCTCGTCCTGGAGGCCGCCCTCCCCTGGCGGGAGGCGGCCCTGCTCCGGGCGCTCGGGCGCTATCTGCGCCAGCTGCGCATCCGCTACGGGCAGGATTACCTCGCCGGCACGCTGAGCCGGCATGCCGGCATCGCCCGAAGCGTCGTCGCCCTGTTCCGCGCCCGGTTCGATCCGGCGCTGACGGGGGACCGGACCGCCCGAGAGGCAGAGATCCGCGCCGGAATCGAGACCGCGCTCGCCGACGTCATCAGCCTCGACGACGACCGGATTCTGCGCCGGTTCGTCAATCTCGTCGAAGCGGCAGTGCGGACGAATTTCTTTCAGACCGGCGCGGACGGGCAACCGCGGGAGACGATCAGCTTCAAGTTCGCCTGCGCCAAGGTGACGGCGATGCCGCTGCCGCGGCCGTTCTTCGAGATCTTCGTGTATTCGCCCCGGGTCGAGGGCGTCCACCTGCGCTTCGGCTACGTCGCCCGCGGCGGCCTGCGCTGGTCSGACCGGSCMGAGGATTTCCGCACCGAGATCCTGGGCCTSGTGAAGGCCCAACAGGTCAAGAACGCCGTGATCGTYCCGGTSGGCGCCAAGGGCGGCTTCTTTCCCAAGCGCCTGCCGCCGGCCTCCGACCGCGCCGCCTGGATGCAGGAGGGCACCGAGAGCTACCGGATCTTCATCCGCACGCTTCTGGAACTGACTGACAACATCGTCGACGACGCCATCGTGCCGCCGCCCGACACGGTGCGGCACGACCCGGACGACGCCTATCTCGTGGTCGCCGCCGACAAGGGTACTGCCACCTTCTCGGACATCGCCAACGCGCTGTCCCTCGAGAAGGGCCACTGGCTCGGCGACGCCTTCGCGTCGGGCGGCAGCCAGGGCTACGACCACAAGGGCATGGGCATCACCGCCCGCGGCGCCTGGGAGGCGGTCCGGCGGCATTTCCGCGAGATCGACGTCGACGTGCAGCGGGACCCGATCACGACGGTCGGGGTCGGCGACATGTCGGGCGACGTCTTCGGCAACGGCATGTTGCTATCGGAGAGCATCCGGCTGATCGCCGCCTTCGACCATCGGGACATCTTCCTCGATCCGAACCCGGATGCGGCCGCGAGCTTCGTCGAGCGGCGACGGTTGTTCGATCTCGGCCGTTCCTCGTGGGCCGATTACGACCGGTCGCTGATCTCGGAGGGCGGCGGCATCTTCTCCCGCAGCCTGAAGACCGTGCCGCTCTCCGGGCCGGTCCGCGCCGCCCTGGGCTTCGACCGCCACGAGGCGACGCCCACCGAGCTCATGCAGGCGATCCTGAAGGCACCCGCCGACCTGCTCTGGTTCGGCGGCATCGGCACCTATGTCCGCGCCACCACCGAGACCGACGAGGATGCCGGCGACCGCGCCAACGACGCCGTCCGCATCACCGGGCCGGAGCTGCGCGCCAAGGTGGTCGGAGAGGGTGCCAACCTCGGCCTGACGCAACGCGGTCGCATCGAGGCGGCGCGCGCAGGCGTTCGGCTCAATACCGACGCCATCGACAATTCGGCGGGCGTGAACACCTCGGACGTCGAGGTGAACATCAAGATCGCCCTGATGACGCCGGAGCGGGACGGACGTCTGAGCTACGAGGCACGCAACGCCCTCCTCGCCGCCATGACCGACGAGGTGGGCCACTTGGTTCTCCGCAACAACGCGTTGCAGACTCTCGCCCTCTCACTCGCCCAGCGCGGCGGCCTCGGCGAGACCGGCTTCGCCATGCGGACCATGCAGGCTCTGGAGGCCGAGGGTCGCCTCGACCGCGCGGTGGAGTTCCTGCCCGACGACGGGACGCTCTCCGAGCGCATGCGCCGGAACGAGGGCCTGACACGGCCGGAATACGCGGTCCTCCTCGCCTATGCGAAGCTGTCGCTCCATGACGCGATCCTCGACAGCGCCGTGCCGAACGACGCCTATTTCGACCGGGAATTGCAGCGCTACTTTCCGAAGGCCCTCCGGGACCGATTCCCGGACGCGGTGAAAACGCACCGCCTCCGCCGCGAGATCATCGCCACGGCGCTCGCCAACATCATCGTCAACCGCGGCGGCCCATCCCTCGTGACTAGCCTCGTCGACGGCACCGGCGCCGACGGCGCGACCATCGCCAAGGCCTACGCGGTGACCCGCGACGCCTTCGGGCTGATGGAGCTCAACCTCGCCATCGACGGGCTCGCAGGCCGCATCTCGGGCCAAGGGCAGCTCGGCCTCTATGCGGAGGTGCAGGATCTGCTGACGAACCGCATCGTCTGGTTCATCCGCAACCTCGACCTGAGCGGCAGTCTCGGCCCGGTCGTCGCCCGCTACCGGGACGGCGTCGCTGCCGTCGAGGCGGCGTTGCCGAAGGTCCTCGGCGACGAGGCATTGGCGGCGATCGGGGAGCGCACGGCGGAACTCACCGCCCTCGGCATGGCCGCTGCCCAGGCGCGGCGTCTGGCCTCGCTGTCCGCGCTCGTCTCCGCCCCGGACATCGTCCGGGTCGCCGAGGCCAGCGGTCGTCCGATCGAGGACGTGGCGGCCACGCATTTCGCCCTGGAGCACGCCTTCAACCTCGACGCCCTCGCCGCTGCAGCGCGGACCGTTCCGGTGACCGATACGTTCGACCGCGTCGCGCTGGAGCGCGCCGTCGCCGGTATTGCGGCGGCGCATCGCAAGTTGACCGCCGAGGTGGTGGCCGACCTGGGCGCCGGCCCGGAGGCGGTGGAGGCTTGGGCGAAGGCCCGCGGTGCGTCGCTCGTCCGGATTCGCGAGGCGGTGGATGCCATCGGCGCGTCGAGCCTGACGGTCTCGAAGGTCACTGTGGCGGCGAGCCTGCTGGGGGATCTGGTCCGGGCCGACTAGGTGTTCAGTCCCGAGGTGAGATGGGTTGGGTCGTATCTGAACCGGCCTGGGTCGTCTGCCCAGGCTCGGCAGGTCGCTTCGTATGGCGTGAGGCCGCGTAGGGTCTTGAGCCGCCGGGCGAAGTTGTAGGCATCCAGGAAAGCGGCGAGGTGTTCCCGCAGTTGGTCGTGGCTGTCGTAGTGGTAGCGCTTGACGGTCGCGTCCTTGA